>NZ_JBFUHY010000077.1:0-23538 GCF_056402155.1 Pseudomonas sp. P4_C1 | reverse complement strand
TGATTGCACCAGGCGTGATTTCCGGGGCGCTGTTTGCCTTCTCCACGTCGTTTGATGAGGTGGTGGTAACGCTGTTTCTCGCCGGCCCCGAGCAAGCGACCCTGCCGCGTCAGATGTTCAGCGGCATCCGCGAAAACCTCAGCCCGACGATTGCCGCCGCCGCGACSYTGCTGATTGCCTTCTCGGTGWTCYTGTTGCTGACCCTGGAATGGTTGCGCGGGCGTAGCGAGAAACTGCGTACTGCGCAGGTCTGACGGATCACCCCGATCAACTGTAGGAGCGAGCCTGCTCGCGATGAACTTCAACGATACCGCGGGAAATCTGACACCCCGCGGCGCTCTCAGGTTCATCGCGAGCAGGCTCGCTCCTACAGGTGTTTTTTGTGGTTTTCGGCAGGGTCGGTCATTCACCGCCTGAATAGAAGACAACCCGCAATCCCCAGCTACTATTGTGCCCAGCTCCCCTACCTATAAGAGGCTGCGCACATGGGTCTTTCCTCTTTCAAAATCGCTCACAAATTGATCACCGGCGCAGGTGCCATCGAGCAACTGTCTGCCGAGCTGACGCGTCTGGACATCGACAACCCACTGATCGTCACTGATGTCGCTTTGGTGAAATCCGGCACAGTAGAACTGGCACTGGCGCAGCTGGGCGAACGCAGCTACGAGATTTTCGACCGGGTACTGCCGGACCCGGAAATTGCCATCGTCGAAGATTGCATGCAGGTCTATCGCGACGGCGGGCATGACGGCTTGATCGGCCTGGGCGGCGGCAGTGCCATCGACATTGCCAAGAGCGTGGCGGCCTATGCCGGATACCACGGCGCGCTGGAGGATCTGTTCGGTATCGATCAGGTCCCGCGCAAAGGCCCGCCGCTGATCGCCATCCCGACTACGGCTGGTACCGGCTCGGAGGTGACCAACGTCGCCATCCTTTCCGACAAGGTCGCGCAACTGAAGAAGGGCATCGTCAGCGACTACCTGTTGCCGGACGTGGCGCTGGTCAGCCCGCAAATGACCCTGACCTGTCCGCGCAGCGTCACGGCGGCCAGCGGTATCGATGCGCTGGTGCATGCCATCGAGTCCTATCTGTCGGTCAATGCCTCGCCGATTACCGATGCCCTGGCCATTGGCGCCATCAAGTTGATCGCCAGGGCATTGCCCAAGGCCTACGCCAACCCGTCGAACCTGCAAGCCCGGGAAGACATGGCCACCGCCAGCCTGATGGCCGGCATGGCGTTCGGCAATGCCGGGGTTGGCGCGGTGCATGCGCTGGCGTATCCGCTGGGCGGGCGTTTCAACATTGCCCATGGCGTCAGTAATGCCTTGCTACTGCCCCATGTCATGACCTGGAACAAGATGGCCTGCATCGAACGCATGCAGGATATCGCCGAGGCCATGGGCGTGAAGACCGCTCACTTGAGCATCAACGAAGCGGCCGACAAAGCCGTGCAAGCCATGACCGAGCTGTGTGCCGCCGTGGAAATTCCCCAGGGGCTGCGCAGCTTCGGTGTGCCCGAGGACGCCATTCCGTTCATGGCCGTGGAAGCGGCGGGGGTCGAGCGCTTGATGCGCAACAATCCGCGTAAGTTGAGTGCCGTCGATATCGAAAAGATCTATCGCGCGGCGTACTAGAGCTTCTGCCGTTGATGAATGATGGCAAGGTCCAATCATCGCGCTCACGGTGCGCGCGTCAAAGCATGAGGTATACAATGCGCGCCATCGTGATTCCGCTCAGAAAAGGTGCGTCATGCAGCCCTTCGTAATTGCTCCGTCGATTCTCTCCGCCGACTTCGCCCGCCTGGGTGAAGAAGTGGACAACGTCCTGGCCGCTGGCGCCGACTTCGTGCACTTCGACGTCATGGACAACCACTACGTACCGAACCTGACCATCGGCCCGATGGTCTGCGCGGCACTGCGCAAGTACGGCGTGACCGCGCCGATCGACGCGCACCTGATGGTCAGCCCGGTGGACCGCATCGTCGGCGACTTCATCGAAGCCGGCGCTACTTACATCACCTTCCACCCGGAAGCCACCCAGCACATCGACCGCTCCCTGCAATTGATCCGCGAAGGCGGCTGCAAGTCGGGCCTGGTGTTCAACCCGGCGACCCCGCTGGATGTGCTCAAGCACGTCATGGACAAGGTCGACATGATCCTGTTGATGAGCGTCAACCCGGGCTTCGGCGGGCAGAAGTTCATCCCCGGCACCCTCGACAAGCTGCGTGAAGTGCGGGCGCTGATCGATGCGTCGGGCCGTGACATTCGCCTGGAAATCGACGGCGGCGTGAACGTGAACAACATCCGCGAAATCGCGGCGGCCGGTGCCGACACCTTCGTCGCTGGCTCGGCCATCTTCAATGCGCCGAACTATCAGGAAGTCATCGACAAGATGCGTACCGAACTGGCGCTGGCTCGCCCATGAGTGGCTTTGAGCAGCTGTTCTCGGGGAAGCTGCCGCGGCTGGTGATGTTCGATCTGGACGGTACGTTGATCGACTCGGTCCCGGACCTGGCGGTGGCTGTGGACAAGATGCTGCTCAAACTCGGGCGCAAACCTGTCGGCATCGAATCGGTGCGTGACTGGGTGGGCAACGGCGTACACATGTTGGTGTGCCGGGCGTTGGCCAACCATATCGACGCCGAGGGTGTCGATGAAGTCGAGGCCGAGCATGCCTTGGAGTTGTTCAACGGCTTTTACGAGGACGGTCATGAGCTGACGGTGGTTTACCCCGGCGTGCGTGACACCCTCAAGTGGCTGAACAAACAAGGCGTCGAGATGGCACTGATCACCAACAAGCCGGAGCGTTTCGTCGCGCCGCTGCTGGATCAGATGAAAATCGGCCGCTATTTCCGCTGGATTATCGGCGGTGACACCCTGCCACAGAAAAAGCCTGATCCGGCCGCGCTGTTTTTCGTGATGAAAATGGCCAACATTCCGGCTTCGCAGTCGTTGTTCGTCGGCGATTCGCGCAGCGATGTGCTGGCGGCGAAAGCGGCGGGGGTCAAGTGCGTGGCCCTGAGCTACGGCTATAACCATGGACGGCCGATTGCCGAAGAGTCGCCGGCACTGGTGATCGACGACCTGCGCAAACTAATTCCCGGTTGCCTGGATCCGGCCGCTGAGATAACGTTGGTCGACGCTGTCAAACCCCCTTCTGGAAACGCCATCGTGGTGGTCACTCGCAAACTCTGGATGAAAGTCATCAAGGCCCTGGCCCGCTGGCGTTGGCGCGCCTGACTTGATCCTGGCCGGCTATCCGGCGCGTTTGCATACCTGACTGTTCGATCCTCAAGCCACGAGGCACCTCATGATCCGCGAAGAATTCCTGCGTTTGGCCGCTGCCGGCTACAACCGCATCCCGCTTGCCTGTGAAACCCTGGCCGACTTCGACACACCGTTGTCGATCTACCTGAAGCTGGCCGACGAGCCCAATTCCTACTTGCTGGAGTCCGTACAGGGCGGCGAGAAGTGGGGCCGTTACTCGATCATCGGCCTGCCGTGCCGTACCGTGCTGCGGGTTCATGACCATCACGTCAGCGTGACCGTCGATGGTGTCGAAACCGAAAGCCACGACGTGGAAGACCCGCTGGCCTTCGTCGAAGCCTTCAAGGCTCGCTACAACGTGCCGACCATTGCCGGCCTGCCGCGTTTCAACGGCGGCCTGGTGGGCTACTTCGGTTACGACTGCGTGCGTTATGTGGAAAAGCGTCTGGGCAAGTGCCCGAACCCGGATCCGCTGGGCGTGCCGGACATCCTGCTGATGGTTTCCGACGCGGTGGTGGTGTTCGATAACCTGGCCGGCAAGATGCACGCAATCGTCTTGGCCGACCCGGCGCAGGAAGACGCCTTCGAACAAGGTCGCGCACGCCTGGAAGAGCTGCTGGAAAAACTCCGTCAGCCGATCACCCCACGCCGTGGCCTGGATTTCAGCAAGCAGCAAGCGGCCGATCCGGTATTCCGCTCCAGCTTCACCCAGAACGATTACGAAAAAGCCGTCGACACCATCAAGGAATACATCCTGGCCGGTGACTGTATGCAGGTCGTGCCGTCCCAGCGCATGTCGATCGACTTCAAGGCGGCGCCGATCGATCTGTATCGCGCGCTGCGCTGCTTCAACCCGACGCCTTACATGTACTTCTTCAACTTCGGCGACTTCCATGTCGTCGGCAGTTCGCCGGAAGTGCTGGTGCGGGTCGAAGACAACCTGATCACCGTGCGCCCGATTGCCGGCACCCGTCCACGGGGCGCCAACGAAGAGGCTGATCTGGCGCTGGAAAAAGACCTGCTGTCGGACGACAAGGAAATCGCCGAACACTTGATGCTGATCGACCTCGGTCGCAACGACACCGGTCGCGTATCGGAAATCGGCTCGGTGAAGCTCACCGAGAAAATGGTCATCGAGCGTTATTCCAACGTGATGCACATCGTGTCCAACGTCACCGGGCAACTGAAAGCCGGACTGACGGCAATGGACGCACTGCGGGCGATTCTGCCGGCGGGCACGTTGTCCGGCGCACCGAAGATTCGTGCGATGGAAATCATCGACGAACTGGAGCCGGTCAAGCGTGGCGTCTACGGCGGCGCGGTCGGTTACTTCGCCTGGAACGGCAACATGGACACCGCCATTGCGATCCGCACGGCGGTGATCAAGAACGGCGAACTGCATGTGCAGGCCGGTGGCGGCATTGTGGCTGACTCGGTGCCGGCGCTGGAATGGGAAGAAACCCTGAACAAGCGTCGCGCGATGTTCCGCGCCGTTGCGCTGGCAGAACAAACCCCGGAAAACTGAGCTAACCACAAATCCTGTGGGAGCGAGCTTGCTCGCGATGGGGCCATCACTGTCACATTGATGTTGTCTGACCCTCCGCTATCGCGAGCAAGCTCGCTCCCACAATGACCTCACCAGCATAAAAAAACGCGGCGCCTGTGAGGGCGCCGCGTTTTTTATTGGCTGCACATCAGAAGTCCAGCGCAACACCTACGTTGATGCCCTGTTGGGTAAAGTCGTCGTCCTTGCGGATGTTGTAGCTGGCGCGCAGTGCCAGTTCCTTGGTGAGGTTGTGGCTCACCCCCAGGTTCACACGTTGCAAGTGACTTTGYGGGGTGTAGCCTGCCAGCGTGAACTGGTTGTTTGGCAGGCTGTTGAGGTTGATGCTCACGTCCTGGGTATCGTCGTTGTACTCACGTTCGATTGCCGCTTCGCCGAAAACCTGGGTTTGCGGGGTGATCTGGTATTTGCCCTGCAGGCCAGCGCCCAGACGCCGGGAAATACGCTCCTGATCGGCGAAGGTCAGCGCCGTGGAATCGTTGCCGTCCTCCGAGTAACCGTCGACTTGCACCTTGGCGAAATCGGCGCTGACAAACGGCGACAGGTGCCAAGGGCTGCTGGCTTGTTGCGCAATGTCGTAACCCACGCGTGCGCTGAAGGCCTCGACGTAGCCGCTGGTGTCGCCTTTTTCGCTGCGCTCGTTGGCGCCCAACTGGAATTTACGCTTGAGGCTGTCGTAATCCAGATGCCCAGCCGTCAACGCCGCATCAGCCCACACACGGTTTTGCTGGTACTGGGCGAAAGCCGTGCCCAGGTAAGTGTTGAGCTTGTAGTCGGAGTCGTTTGCGCCGGCTTCGAGTTTCTGGTTATAGAAACCGGCCACCAGGCCGACGCGCCAGGCATCGTCGAGACGGTAGCTGCCGCCGATGTTCAGGTTGGCTCCGTTGCCGTCGGCGCTTGCCACGCTGTCCTGGCCGTCAAAGTCCTGATGCTGTCCGCCGCCGGAAACAATGGCTCGCCATTGGCCGACGCCTTGCCAGTTTTCCCAATCGGCCAGCCACTGATTGCGCAATTCATCCTGATGCGCACGGACGGTGCCCTGGGCCATTTCCGGCAGCAAGGTCAGCTCCCACGGCGCCGCCAGTAGGGAATAGGCGTAATCGGCAATCAGGCGCTGCCCGGCTTCGGTGGGGTGCACCGAGTCGTTGTAGATCAGCTTGGTCGGGTCCGGCGTGGCGCTGTTGATGCCGTAGCGGGCGTTCTCGGTGCAGCCGTTGCCGCTGAAGCAGGTGGCGATGAGGTTCTGGTCGGTGGCCAGGCCAAACTGTGCCGGGTTGGCGAACGTCTCTTTGAGCAGTACCGGAATGTTGAGCGGGATGACTTCGGCATTGATGTTTTGCAGTCGGCTTACCAGTTCAGTGTTGAACTGGGCGCTGAGTTGGGACGTGAACGCTTGCAGCGGGGTGCCGTTGAACGCCGGGGTAAAGCCGATATCGGGCAGCAACCAGACCATGACGTACTTGGCGCCGGCGGTTTGCAGCGTCTGTACGCTGTCGGCCAGGCGGTCGGCGGCGGCACTGGCCTGGGGCAGACTGGTGACTCGACCTTGCAGGAAGTCGTTACCGCCGCCCGACAGGTAATACAGTGCGTTCGGGTCGGCACGGAAGTTATTGGATGGAAGATAGCCGGCCCGGGTGCGTTCGCCGGTGGCGGAGGTGCTGGTAATCGAATCAAGAATCTGGTCGGTACGGTAGCCGCCTACAGCCCAGTTGTTACCATCAGGCAGGCCTTCGTTGGCGCGAACTGCTGAAGCAGAGGATGCCGTCTGGTCTGGTGAAAACCCCAGTTTTCCGCCCAGAATCTGCGTGGCGTTGAGCGAGCGGACTTCGCCGCTGCCATCCAGGTACACCGGCCCCGTCCGGTTGGTGAAGCGCTGCGTCGCCCCGGCAGGCCCGCCCGTGTCGGCAAAGGTCCCAGCGTCGTTGAGGCTGTCCCCGAAGACAATGAAACTTGTATAAGGATTAGGTGCGGCGTTCGCCTGGGCGCATGCGATCGCGAGCAAGCATCCTGCGAGTGGTACAAACAACGACTGTTTGATCATGAGCAAGTCCGTTTATTTATTGTTGTAGTGAACGAAACGACAGTACCAAAAACTTCCGGCCTTTTGCCATCTGTCGCGAAGCCTTTGATAGTTTCGCGGGCAGCACCCCCGGCGATATTGCGCGCTCTGCCCAGCTAAGTTACTGTGCCGGGACGTACGAACGAGACCTTCCCCGTGTTGATCATCAGTAAACTCCTGGATCAAGTCATCAAGGCACATGCCCGCTGGCGTTGGCGCGCCTGAATTCTTTTGCCGGCCTCGCCGGACCTGTACCGCTTTGCCTTCTTTACCTGTTTGAAATGCCGCTTTGCTGGCGCTACTCCAGCATCTGACAAAGCGCAGCGCTCTGCGGGTAAATCATTCGAAGGCCATCTTTAAAGTCAGTGAATTCAAGAGGTTCTTAACGCCATGTTGCTGATGATCGATAACTACGACTCCTTTACCTACAACGTTGTGCAGTACCTGGGCGAGCTTGGCTCCCAGGTCAAAGTCGTGCGCAACGATGAACTGACCATCGCTGAAATCGAAGCCCTCAATCCTGAGCGTATCGTTGTGTCCCCCGGTCCTTGCACCCCGACCGAAGCCGGCATCTCGATTGAAGCGATCAAGCATTTCGCCGGCAAACTGCCGATTCTTGGCGTCTGCCTCGGCCACCAGTCCATCGGCCAGGCCTTTGGCGGTGATGTGGTGCGCGCCCGCCAAGTGATGCACGGTAAGACTAGCCCGGTATTTCACGAGGACAAGGGGGTGTTCGCAGGCCTGAATCGCCCGCTGACGGTCACTCGCTATCATTCATTGATCGTCAAGCGCGAAACCCTGCCCGATTGCCTGGAGCTGACGGCCTGGACCCAGCTTGAAGACGGCTCGGTCGACGAGATCATGGGCCTGCGTCACAAGACCCTGAACATCGAGGGCGTGCAGTTTCACCCAGAATCGATTCTCACCGAGCAGGGCCACGAACTGTTCGCCAACTTCCTCAAACAAACCGGCGGCACGCGCTAAGGACYTTTCATGAATATCAAGACAGCCCTGAGCCGCATCGTCGATCATCTCGACCTCAGCACCGATGAAATGCGCGATGTCATGCGCGAAATCATGACCGGGCAATGCTCGGACGCGCAGATTGGCGCGTTCATGATGGCCATGCGCATGAAGAGCGAAAGCATCGACGAAATCGTCGGCGCGGTGTCAGTGATGCGCGAATTGGCGGACAAGGTCGAACTC
Source organism: Pseudomonas sp. P4_C1 (assembly GCF_056402155.1). Lineage (NCBI taxonomy): Bacteria > Pseudomonadati > Pseudomonadota > Gammaproteobacteria > Pseudomonadales > Pseudomonadaceae > Pseudomonas > Pseudomonas sp. P4_C1. The sequence goes on along the minus strand of NZ_JBFUHY010000077.1, from coordinate 15,443 downwards.
AAGACCCTCGACGGTGTGGTCGATGTGGTGGGCACTGGCGGCGACGGTGCCAATATCTTCAACGTGTCGACCGCTGCTGCGTTCGTGGTTTCCGCTGCTGGCTGCACCGTGGCCAAGCATGGCAACCGTGCAGTCTCGGGCAAGAGCGGCAGTGCCGATCTGCTGGAGGCGGCCGGTATCTACCTGAACCTGACACCGGTGCAAGTGGCGCGCTGTATTGACAACGTTGGTATTGGTTTCATGTTTGCCCAGACCCATCACTCTGCGATGAAATACGCTGCAAGCCCGCGCCGCGAATTGGGTCTGCGGACCTTGTTCAACATGCTCGGCCCGCTTACGAATCCGGCGGGTGTGAAGCATCAGGTGGTCGGAGTATTCACCCAGGCCCTGTGCCGGCCGCTGGCGGAAGTGCTGCAGCGTCTGGGCAGCAAACACGTGCTGGTGGTGCATTCGAAGGATGGTCTGGACGAGTTCAGCCTGGCTGCGCCAACGTTTGTCGCTGAGTTGAAGGATGGCCAGATCACCGAGTATTGGGTCGAGCCGGAAGACCTTGGCATGAAGAGCCAGAGCCTGCATGGCCTGGCGGTGGATAGCCCGGCGGCGTCCCTGGAACTGATTCGCGATGCCTTGGGCAAGCGCAAGACCGAAAACGGTCAGAAAGCGGCCGAGATGATCATGCTCAATGCCGGTGCCGCGCTGTACGCCGCCGATCATGCCAGCAGTTTGAAAGAGGGAGTTGCACTTGCGCACGATGCGCTGCACACCGGCCTCGCTCGGGAAAAGCTCGAGGAGCTGGGTGCGTTTACCGCGGTATTCAAAGTGGAGAATGAGGGATGAGTATACCGACGGTTCTGGAAAAGATTCTGGCGCGCAAAGTCGAGGAAGTGGCCGAGCGCAGCGCTCGCGTCAGCCTCGCCGAGCTGGAAAGGCTGGCCAAGGTGGCCGATGCGCCCCGTGGTTTTGCCAAGGCCTTGCTGGCTCAGGCCAAGCTGAAGCAGCCGGCAGTCATTGCCGAAATCAAGAAAGCCTCGCCGAGCAAAGGCGTGATCCGCGAAAACTTCGTTCCCGCCGACATCGCCAGAAGCTACGAGAAGGGCGGCGCGACCTGCCTGTCGGTACTCACTGACATCGACTACTTCCAGGGCGCCGATGCGTACCTGCAGCAGGCCCGCGCGGCGTGCCAGCTGCCGGTGATCCGCAAGGACTTCATGATCGATCCATACCAGATCGTCGAAGCCCGGGCCTTGGGTGCCGATTGCGTGCTGTTGATCGTTTCCGCGCTGGATGACGTGAAAATGGCCGAACTGGCCGCCGTGGCCAAAAGCGTCAATCTCGATGTGTTGGTGGAAGTCCACGACGGCGACGAACTGGAGCGGGCCTTGAAAACCCTCGACACTCCACTGGTTGGCGTGAACAACCGCAATCTGCATACCTTCGATGTCAGCCTGGAAACCACCCTCGACCTGTTGCCACGTATTCCGCGCGATCGTCTGGTCATCACCGAGAGCGGCATTCTCAACCGCGCCGATGTCGAACTGATGGAAATCAGCGACGTCTACGCGTTCCTGGTCGGTGAGGCGTTCATGCGCGCCGAAAGCCCGGGCACCGAGTTGCAGCGTCTGTTCTTTCCTGAGCGCGGTGTGCCTGTCAGCGGCTCGACTCTCGACTAAAAAGCATCGCGAGCAAGCTCGCTCCCCCAGGGTTTGATGGTGGCCAGAAAATCTATGGGCTGCCGGGATCAAATGTGGGAGCGAGCTTGCTCGCGATAGCGGCATAAGAAGCACCACAGACTTTATGTCCTACGGAATACCTTATGACCTCACCTATTTCCCTGACCATCGAAGCCGGCCTGCAAGCCGAACAGGATCTGTTGGCCTCGGTCTGTGCCGGCAACGCGGAATTCGGTCTGTTGTTCTGGCAACCGAGTGACCAGGCATTAGTGATGCCGCGTCGCTTGAATCGCTTGCCAGGCTTTGAATCCGCATGTGAAGTCTCGGCAGCGGCAGGCTGGCCAGTGTTGTTGCGCGATACCGGCGGAGAACCCGTTCCGCAATCCGACACTACGATCAACATCGCTCTGGTCTACGCACCGCCGCGCAGCGAAGGCGACCTTAACCGCATCGAATTCGGCTACCGGCGTCTATGCGATCCAATCTGTCAGTTACTGGATGAGTTGGGAGGCACTTCATCCCTGGGTGAAATTGAAGGCGCCTTTTGTGACGGTCGCTTCAACGTCAACCTCGACGGACGCAAGATGGTCGGTACCGCCCAGCGCTGGCGCCAGAGTCAGAGCCAGAGTGGGCAGCGTCCGGTAGGACTGGTCCACGGAGCGATGCTGATCGATAACGAGCGAGAGTCGATGGTCACCGCGGTCAATCGTTTCAACGAGGCCTGCGGGCTGGAGCACCGCGTACGCGCCGAAAGCCACATCGCGCTGCATGAGAAGTTCACGGCACCCAATGCACTGGCACGTCTGGACGAACTCTACCGGTTGATGCTGGCACAGATGTTCAACGCTTAACGCGTACCAAAGACCACCATGGTCTTGCCTTTGACGCCCACCAGGTTGCGTTCTTCCAGATCCTTGAGGACGCGACCGACCATCTCCCGGGAACAACCGACTATCCGCCCGATTTCCTGACGGGTCACCTTGATTTGCATGCCATCGGGGTGAGTCATGGCGTCTGGCTGTTTGCACAGCTCCAGCAGGCAGCGGGCAACGCGGCCGGTCACGTCAAAAAATGCCAGGTCACCGACCTTGCGCGTGGTGTTGCGCAGGCGCTGTGCGATTTGTCCGCTGAGGACGTAAAGAATTTCCGGATCCAGCAGGGATAACTCGCGGAATTTCGCGTAGCTGATTTCCGCGACTTCGCATTCAACCTTGGCCCGCACCCAGGCGCTGCGCTCCTGCTCCAGGCCGGCTTGCTCAAACAGGCCCAACTCGCCGAAAAAGTCCCCGGCGTTCAGGTAGGAAATGATCATTTCCCGGCCGTCGTCATCTTCGATCAGGATGGTGACTGAGCCTTTGATGATGAAGAACAGCGTTTCCGAGCGGTCGCCGGCACAAATGATGTTGCTCTTGGCCTGATAGCGGCGGCGCTGGCAATGCATCAACAGCTTGTCGAGGTTCTTGATCTTGGGGTTGGGGGCAATCGCAACCATGGTTGTATCCCGAAAAGACTGCACGGTGTGTTTGGTTTTTATGAATAGTGAACGCTGGAGTAAAGCTGGCCATACGCCATTGAATTGGCGTCAGCTTAACAGACACTTCCTGCAATATTCGAGCATTTACCTACAAGGCAGTGGGATATGTCCTAAGACGCCGGGCGCTGTCAATCACGGGGCCTGTGCTAAGCTGGCGACCCTTTTTTATACAGTGGAGTCTTGGCGATGAAGGCACGCATCCAATGGGCTGGCGAAGCCATGTTCCTCGGCGAATCCGGTAGCGGTCATGTCGTGGTCATGGACGGTCCGCCCGATGCCGGCGGACGTAACCTGGGTGTCCGGCCGATGGAAATGCTGCTGCTGGGTGTCGGCGGTTGTAGCAATTTCGATGTGGTCAGCATCCTCAAGAAGTCCCGCCAGGCGGTCGAAAGSTGTGAAGCGTTCCTTGAAGCCGAGCGTGCGACCGAAGATCCAAAGGTATTCACCAAGATTCATATGCATTTTGTGGTCAAGGGCCGCGGGCTGAAAGAAGCCCAGGTCAAACGCGCCATCGAGCTGTCTGCCGAGAAGTATTGCTCGGCCTCGATCATGCTCGGCGCGGCAGGCGTGGCAATTACCCACGACTATGAAATCATCGAGCTCGGTTGAATCGACATTCAACTATCATAAAAGCAGTGCAGACTCTGGCGAACACAAGCTGACGTCTGCATAATGCGCCACTTTTTTCAGGGTAGTGGCCCGTCAGCCGACAGGCCTCGCACCCGAACAGACAACCAAAATCGCCATCGCGAAGAGGTGTTAACCGTCCTACGCAGGTGCGTTGTTCGCATTTGACGGGCATGCTTGATCACGCGGCCGGGCCGCAAACACATAGAGAGTTTTTAACGGTGAAAAGCAAACTCAAGCTCCACGGGTTCAATAACCTGACAAAGACCTTGAGCTTCAACATCTATGACATCTGCTACGCGGAAACCCCGCAAGACCAGCAGGCTTACGTCGAGTACATCAATAAAGAGTACAACGCGAAACGCCTGACGCAGATCCTCACGGAAGTTGTCGATATCATTGGTGCCAACATCCTGAACATTGCCAGTCAGGACTATGAGCCGCAGGGCGCCAGCGTCACGATCCTGATCTCGGAAGAGCCGGTAACCCCGACCGACAGTCAGATCGAAGAATCCCCGGGCCCGCTGCCTGAAATCATTCTTGCTCACCTCGACAAGAGCCACATCACGGTGCACACCTACCCGGAAATCCATCCGGTCAGCGGTATTGCAACCTTCCGAGTGGACATCGACGTGTCGACTTGCGGGGTCATTTCACCGCTTAAAGCGCTCAATTTCCTGATTCACCAGTTCGATTCGGACATCGTGACCGTGGACTACCGTGTGCGCGGTTTCACCCGTGACGTTGAAGGCAAAAAGCACTTCATCGACCACGAGATCAATTCGATCCAGAACTACCTCTCCGATGACACGTACGACGCGTATCAGATGACCGATGTGAACGTGTACCAGGAAAACCTGTTCCACACCAAGATGCTGCTGAAGAACTTCGAACTGGATAACTACCTGTTCGGCGACGCCACCAGCAACCTGTCCTCTGAGCAACGCGCCCAGGTGACCGAGCGGGTGAAACACGAAATGCTCGAAATCTTCTACGCGCGTAACATGGCGTAAGATTCATCGAGCACAAAAAAGGCGACTCCCTCACGGCAGTCGCCTTTTTTATTGTTACCACCAAAACCTGTGGGAGCGGCGGTGCGGCGATCCGACTTGCCTGCGAAGAGGCCTTATCAGGCAACAGAGATATCAGATCCGATAAGTACTCTTGGTCATCACCTTGGCCATCAGACTCATCCCGAACTTCACCGGTGCCGGAAAGCGGAACCCGCCAGCCTCCAGCGCACTTTCGGCATGCTGTTCTTCATCGATGCGCATCTGCTCAAGAATCGCCCGGGATTTTTCATCCTCGGCCGGCAATTGCTCCAGATGTTCGTTCAGGTGTTTGCACACCTGGTCTTCCGTCGCCGCGACGAAACCCAGGCTGACTTTGTCGCTGATCAGGCCGGCCACTGCGCCAATCCCGAACGACATGCCGTAAAACAAGGGGTTGAGGATGCTGGTGTGGCTACCCAGTTGATGGATGCGTTGCTCGCACCAGACCAGGTGATCGATTTCTTCTTCGGCGGCATGCTCCATCGCAGCACGTACTTGCGGCAGCTTGGCGGTCAGCGCCTGCCCCTGGTACAGCGCCTGGGCGCAGACTTCGCCGGTATGGTTGATGCGCATCAGGCTGGCAACATGGCGCGTGTCTTCGTCGCTCATTTTCGCATCCGGCTGCACGATGGCGGGCGACGGACGGTACGGCTGGCCGCTGAAGGGCAGCAGGGTGCGCATCGCGGCATCGGCTTGCAGCAGAAGGCGGTCGATTGGCGAGTAGTGACGTTGGGTAGTCATGCTGACCTCCGGGGGAATTTCGGCGGCCAGTTTAACCCAATCGGCCGGGGAAGGATTGCGCTGGGTCATTGTGCTGCAGAGGCTGTGACAGTCCTGTGATGCCCTTGTGGAAGCGGCGCACCGCCGCTCCCACAGGGGGAGGCAGTAATCAGCCCGGCGGCCAGTGCATCTGGCGCTGACCCAGCACGTGCATATGAATGTGGTAGACGGTTTGCCCACCCAGTTCATTGCAGTTCATGACCACCCGGAAACCTTCTTCACAGCCCAACTCCAGAGCCAGACGCTGCGCGGTGAACAGAATATGCCCGGCCAGCGCCTTGTCGTCCTCGGTCAGGTCGTTCAAGGTGCGAACCGGTTTTTTCGGGACCACCAGGAAATGTACCGGTGCCTGTGGGGCAATGTCGTGGAAGGCCAGTACCTGGTCGTCCTCGTAAATGATCTTCGCCGGGATTTCCCGGTTGATGATCTTGGTGAACAGAGTATCCACAGCTGTTTTCTCCGTTGTTTGGGCTGGGCTGAGTGTACTCATGGCGTATGCCTGCGCCCAGCCTTTTACCTTGAGTTGGATCAGCGCGGGCAGTACGCCTTGTTGATCATGCCGGCGATGGTGCGAGTCAGCCAGCGCGCGCCGAGCCGCGGCAGGAAGGCGAGCCAGCGGTTGCGCCGCCCGGGAATAATGATCGCTTTATTCTTTTCCAATGCGCGCACGGTGTAGAGCGCCACTTCCTCGGGGCTCATCAACAGTTTGCTGTTGGTCAGTTTGTCGCTGTCGAGTTGTGCAGTACGGAAAAACGCCGTGCGGGTCGGCCCGGGGCAGAGCACCGAAACCTTGATCGCACATTTTTTCAGCTCGACGCGTAATCCTTCGGAAAAGTGCAGCACATATGCCTTGCTGGCGTAATAAGTGCTCATCCACGGACCGGGTTGAAACGCCGCCACCGAGGCCACATTCAGAATCTGCCCACCGCCTTGCAGGGCCATGCTGTTGCCGATGGCGTGGCACAGGCGGGTGAGGGCGAGGATGTTCACTTCGATCAGGTCTTGCTCGGTCATCCAGTCCTGGGCCAGAAACGGGCCGCATGTACCGATACCGGCGCAGTTGACCAACAGATCGATCTGCCGGTCGCCTTCTTCCAGTTCCAGCAGGAACCCGGACAGGCGCAGCGGTTCGCCCAGGTCGCAGGCGCGGAACAGCACTTCCACGCCGAACCTCTGGGTCAGTTCAATCGCAATGCTTTCCAGCTGATCACGTTGTCGGGCCACCAGAATCAGGCTGCGGCCGCGCCGGGCCAGCGCTTCGGCCATCGCCAGGCCGATGCCGCTGGAGGCGCCAGTGATCAGAGCGTAACGGGTCATGCAGTTCTCCATCGCAACAGCTCCGCGCCGCGACGCAGGTGTCACGGGCCAGGAGCGCTGTTCATTCTTTCGCAGAGTCTACAGGGGGCTGGGCCTCTTCGGCTGCATCGTCGGTGGAATTTGGCGCCGGTACGACTTCGACGTCGATTTCATCGGTGGTGACCGAACTGCTTTCGTAGCTGCTCTGGGCGGCGCTTTTGTATTCTTCCCGTATCGCCGTGAGACCACCGGCCAGCGAGCCGAACAGAACCAGCGCGATAACGATCAGCCACAGCGAAGACAATACCTTGACCGCGGTACTGTTCGGCGGAGGCGGCGGGCCGTAGGGGTTGGCTGTGTCGTTGCCCGGTACGACCATGATCACGAATGGAAAGAAACTGCCAACAAATGGCACCAGGTTCAGCAGCCACAGCCAGCCGGACCAGCCGACATCGTGCAAGCGTTGAACGGTGATCTGGATGCTGACGAATACAAATCCGGCGAAGAGGATCAAGGCCAGCAAGGCGCCCAATGTCAGGCCACCGGTCGAATCCGAGCCAATGAGGGCCAGAGCGAGCAATGCAAACACCCCGCAAACAGCCATGAGGACCAGTGTCAGCACCAGCGTCCAGGCGAGGTAGCGCAAGCGGCCGATACGGCCATCGAAACTGAATGGCTTGAGCGTGGAGAATTCCGCCATGGCTTCGCCGACGGGTGCGCGAGGGGGCGCGTAAGGGGACTGCGGATCTGCCAAGGCCGCCTGGCTGCTGGCCGAGGGATGGTCGTGAACGTCGGCGAGGTTCAGCTCGATCGGCGTTTCGGCTTCGATGCGGGCGTCGATACCGGTTTTGCTCAGTGCCTGGAGATAGATCTGGGCATCGGCTTGCGACAGGTTGCGTTTGAGCGCTACCGGACGTCCGGTAAACAGGCGCTCGATGGCTGAGACATCACTTTTGAACAGCTCGGCGAGATTGAGCTTTGCCGTGGTGATGTCGACACCGGGCAGCAAGGCGCCCTCGAATACGATCTTGAAATGGTTTTCGCCCATGTGCGAAGCATCCTTGTCGCGAGAGGTTGAAAGAAGAATGTTGTGCCTGGGCCAGTGTAAGGCCAGCCGGGAAAGACTGGCCAAGGTTTGCTGTCAGCGCGGCCAGCGTTTGGTCAACTGAGCAGCCTGCTCCAGGGCCGTGCGGTACTCCGCGTCGAGACGTGCAATCAACTGTTCGACGCTCGGCAAGTCTTCGATTTCTCCCACACCCTGGCCTGCGGACCAAACGGTTTTCCAGGCTTTGGCCTCATCGCTCACGGGTTTGAGCCTGGAACCGAAGTTGATCTCGCCCTTGCCTTGCAAGGCGGCCATGTCGAAACCGGCGGCCTCAAGGCTCTGGCGCATGAAACTCGCGGGGACACCTGACACGGCTGGAGTATGGATGATGTCTGCCGCTTTGGATGTCAGCAGCATTTCTTTGTAGGCGTCGGGCGCGTGACTTTCGGTCGTGCCGATAAATCGTGTGCCAAAGTAGGCCAAATCCGCGCCGAGCAGTTGGGCGGCAAGAATTTCGTGGCCATGGTTCAAGCAGCCGGCCAGCAACAAGGTCTTGTCGAAGAACTGGCGGATTTCGGCAATCAGCGAGAACGGGCTCCAGGTCCCTGCGTGTCCACCGGCGCCGGCGGCCACGGCGATCAAGCCATCCACGCCTGCTTCGGCCGCTTTCTCGGCGTGACGACGAGTTGTCACGTCATGGAACACCAGGCCGCCGTAGCTGTGCACCGCGTCTACCAATTCTTTCACGGCACCAAGACTGGTGATCACGATCGGTACTTTGTGTTCGACGCAGATCTCAAGATCCGCCTGTAAACGAGGATTGCTGTTGTGGACAATCAGGTTCACGGCGTAAGGCGCGGGGTTTTCCAGTGTCGCCAGCCCGGCTTCGATTTCTTCCAGCCAGGCCTTGAAACCACTGCTTTCGCGCTGGTTCAACGCTGGAAAGCTGCCGACCACGCCCTGGCGACAACAGGCGAGTACCAATTGCGGATTGGAAATCAGGAACATCGGCGCTGCCACTACAGGCAGACGCAAACTTTGTTCGAGCAGAGCGGGTAGCGACATTGGAAGTACCCCGGTGAGTTGTGCCTGTTGGATTTAGAACGGCCGAACGACGACCAGAATTACGATTGCCAGCAATATCAGAACCGGAACCTCATTGAACCAGCGATAAAAGACATGGCTGCGGGTGTTTTCGCCACGGGCAAAACGTTTTACCTGTGCGCCGCACATGTGGTGGTAGCCGATCAGAATCACCACCAGCGTCAGCTTGGCGTGCATCCAGCCACCCTGAGTGAAATACGCACTCGGGTTGAGGCTGATCAGCCAGCCGCCGAAGATCAGCGTAGCGATCATTGCCGGCCCCATGATGCCGCGATACAGCTTGCGCTCCATGACGCTGAAGCGTTCCTTGCTGATCGTGTCTTCACTTTGTGCGTGATAAACGAACAGTCGTGGCAGGTAGAACAGGCCGGCAAACCAGCACACGACGCTGATGATGTGAAGCGCTTTGAGCCACGGATAGAGCATTTTTAGTTATTCCAGGATTCACGTTAGCCGCAATAGTAGAGGCTTGACGCTCCGCACGTCACCTTGACGGTTGTCGCAGGGGCGCGCGGCCCCTATTATCGACGGCTTTCCAGTGGGTTCGTTGAGGGCAGGTTTATGGTCAAGGTCGGTATCGTCGGCGGCACGGGTTACACCGGTGTCGAACTGCTGCGTCTGTTGGCGCAACATCCGCAAGCTGAGGTGGTTGTCATCACTTCCCGATCCGAGGCTGGCCTGGCCGTGGCCGACATGTACCCGAACCTGCGAGGCCATTACGATGGCCTGGCGTTCAGTGTTCCGGACATCAAGACCCTGGGTGCCTGTGATGTGGTGTTCTTCGCCACACCGCACGGTGTTGCCCATGCCTTGGCGGGCGAGTTGCTGGCGGCCGGGACCAAGGTCATCGACCTGTCGGCCGACTTCCGCCTGCAAGACGCGGATGAGTGGGCCAAGTGGTACGGCCAGCCGCACGGTGCACCGGAGTTGCTGGACGAGGCGGTCTACGGCTTGCCGGAAGTCAATCGCGAGCAGATCAAAAAAGCGCGCCTGATTGCCGTGCCGGGCTGCTACCCAACTGCAACACAATTGGGTTTCCTGCCATTGCTCGAAGCCGGCCTGGCCGATACCGCGCATCTGATTGCTGACTGCAAATCCGGTGTCAGCGGTGCCGGTCGTGGTGCTTCCGTAGGCTCGCTGTACTCCGAGACATCGGAAAGCATGAAGGCCTATGCGGTCAAAGGCCACCGTCACCTGCCGGAGATTCGCCAGGGGCTGCGTCGTGCAGCAGGCAAGGACGTCGGCCTGACTTTCGTTCCGCACCTGACACCGATGATTCGCGGCATTCACTCCACGCTCTACGCAACCGTTGTTGATCGCTCGGTGGACCTGCAGGCGCTGTTTGAAAAACGTTATGCCAACGAACCGTTCGTCGATGTGATGCCGGCAGGCAGCCATCCGGAGACGCGTAGCGTACGCGGTGCCAACGTCTGCCGTATTGCCGTACATCGTCCTCAGGACGGCGATCTGGTGGTTGTTCTGTCGGTGATCGACAATCTGGTCAAGGGCGCCTCGGGTCAGGCCGTGCAGAACATGAACATACTGTTCGGGCTGGATGAGCGTCTGGGTCTGTCTCACGCCGGCATGCTGCCGTAAGGTTTATCGCGTACAGCAAAAGGCCCGTCTGACGGGCCTTTTTGCATTCTGGGCCGGCGACTGGAGTGGTTGATATACCATAACAATAGTTGACCGCTTTTCTAGGAGAAGCGGATAATGCGCGTCATCACGCAATATGACGGCGTTACGCCGGGAGATAGTCAGCATGAGCGTCGAATCCTTCACCCCCACGGCTTTGCAATTCACCCACGGTGCCGCGCACAAGGTGAAGAGCCTGGTCGATGAAGAGGGGAATGATCGCTTGAAGCTGCGCGTATTCGTTACGGGCGGCGGTTGTTCAGGTTTTCAGTACGGTTTCACCTTCGATGAGGAAGTGGCCGATGACGACACCATCGTCGAACGCGAAGGTGTGAGTCTGGTGGTCGATCCGATGAGCTTCCAGTACCTGGCAGGTGCCGAGGTGGACTATCAGGAAGGTCTGGAAGGTTCGCGTTTCGTCATCAAGAACCCGAATGCGACCACTACCTGTGGCTGCGGTTCTTCGTTCTCGATCTGATCAGCGCACCTGCATTACAAAGCGCCGCATGGCCTTAGGGCCCTGCGGCGTTTTGCTGTGTGGAGGATTTATGCGGGGTAGATGGCGCCCAGTACGCGCAAGCCGCGGGCACCGGTAACGCTCGGGCGGTTGGCTGCAATGCCTTCCAGGCAGCAATGAGCCAGCCACGCGAAGGCCATGGCTTCGACCCAGTCGGGGTCTACGCCGTAAGTGGCGGTGCTGCTGACACTGGCATTTGGCAGCAGGGCGGCCAGGCGACTCATCAACGCGGTGTTGTGAGCGCCACCGCCGCAGACCAGTAGTTCCTGCGTGTCTGCCTGGGCGCTTTGCAGAGATTCGATGATGGTCAGCGCGGTCAGCTCAAGCAGCGTCGCCTGAACATCTTCGGCGGCGAAGGCTGGCAGTTGTGCCAGGTGCTGTGTCAGCCAAGGCAGGTTGAATACTTCCCGTCCGGTACTCTTCGGGCCCTTGGTTACGAAGAACGGATCGCTGAGCAGCTCATTCAATAGAGCGGGTTCAACCTTGCCGCTGGCGGCCCATTGGCCGTCACGGTCATAGTTGTCGCCACGTTGCTGATGAATCCAGGCGTCCAACAGGACATTGCCCGGGCCGCAGTCGAAACCGGCAACAGGCTTGCCAGGCTCGATAAGGCTGAGGTTGCTGAATCCACCGACGTTCAGCACGGCACGATTGCCGGGACGCTCTTCAAACAAGGCTTCGTGAAAGGCGGGAACCAGCGGAGCACCTTGTCCGCCGGCAGCGACGTCGCGGCTGCGGAAGTCGCTGACCACGGTGATGCCGGTCAGCTCTGTCAGCAGGGCCGGATTGCCAATCTGCACGGTGAAACCGCGTGCAGGTTCATGGCGGATGGTCTGGCCATGGCTGCCGATCGCACGAATGTCGTCGGGCTTCAGTTGCTGTTGAGCGAGAAGAGCATGAATCCCTTGGGCTGCCAGTTTCACCCAGTTCTGCTGGGCAATGGCGGAGCGGGCGATTTCGTCCGGGCCGCTGGCGCACAAGCCGAGGAGCTCGGCGCGCAGGGAGTCGGGCATCGGGATGTAGTGGGAGGCGATCAGTCTGATCGCCGGGGCTTGCTCGATCAGTGCGATATCCAGGCCATCCAGGCTGGTTCCGGACATCACACCTATATAGAGCGCCATGACTTAGCGCTTGCTCGAAGCCAGCAGAGTGGCTTTTTCCTGTTCCATGCGCGCCATCAGTGGCTGGCTTTGGGCGAGGAAGCGTGGGCGTTCTGCCTTGGCAATCGGATCGGCCATTGGCAGTTTCTGGCCCAGCGGGTCGACGTGCACGCCATTGACCTGGAACTCGTAGTGCAGGTGCGGCCCGGTGGAGAGACCGGTGGTGCCGATATAACCAATCACCTGGCCCTGTTTCACCGTGCCGCCAGTCTTCACGCCTTTGGCGAAGCCTTGCATGTGGCCGTAGAGCGTGGTGTAGGTATTGCCGTGCTGGAGGACCACGGTATTGCCGTAGCCACCACGGCGACCGGCCAGCAAGACCTTGCCATCGCCGGCTGCCTTGATCGGCGTGCCGCGCGGTGCTGCGTAGTCGACGCCTTTGTGGGCGCGGATCTTGTTCAGGATCGGGTGTTTGCGGCCCATGGAAAATTTCGAGCTGATGCGGGCGAAGTCCACCGGTGTGCGGATGAATGCCTTGCGCATGCTGTTGCCGTCAGCGGTGTAGTAGCTGCTGTTGCCTTGTTTGTTGGTGTAGCGCACGGCGGTGTAGGTCTTGCCGCGGTTGGTGAAGCGCGCCGACAGGATCGGGCCAGTGCCGACGGCTTTGCCGTTGACCACTTTTTGCTCGTAGATCACGTCGAATTCATCGCCCTGGCGAATATCCTGGGCGAAGTCTACGTCGTAGCCAAACACACTGGCCATGTCCATGGTCAGGCTGTGAGACAGGCCGGCTCGGGCTGCAGACTGCGACAGCGAGCTGTTGATCACGCCGTGAACGTAAGCCGAGCGTACGGTCGGTTTCGCGGTAATGCGGTTGAACGTGTAGCCCTTTTCGTTCTTGGTCAGGCTGATGCTTTCGAGGTCGTTGAGCTTGCTGTGCAAGTTGGTCAACTGACCGTCAGGACTCAGTTCGAATTCGAGTTTTTGCCCATGCTTGAGCTGGCTGAACTGCTTGGCCTGCTTGTCGCTGGCCAGTATTTCACGCACCGAGGTGGCTGGGAGGCCGACCTTTTCGAACAGTGTAGAGAGGGTGTCACCCTTGGTTACGATCACTTCCCTGTGGCTGGCCGGCTTCTTTTCTTCGACGACCGGCGCAGGTGCGGGTGCCGATTCGGCTTGAGCGGTTTCCTGGATGTCTTCGGCGCTGTTGTCGATCTGCGCGAAGGGGGAGGTTGCTGGTTCATTTGTGGCTTGAACGGCGTCAGCAGCGTCTTGATCTTGTGTCAGTTGTTCAGCAGGACTTTCCAGTTCAAGACTCAGGGTTGTCTTTTTGGCTTCAACATCGCTGGAAGGGAATACCAGAAGCGCCAGGCTGAGAAGGGCGGCGATGCCACTTGCGGCAAGCAAGTGGGTCTTCGGGTAAAGCGGCGGCGCTTTAGACGATTCTGTGGTCATAAGTGGTTTTGACTTTGAAAAAGATGAATTGGAAAAGATGAATGACATGATGAAGATGAAATAACTGTATAAAATATAACCAAATCATCTCTGAAGCAAGTCCGCAGGCGCTCTGTCTGCGGATTGGCGTCCGTGCGCCGGGCAAACCTTGTATTTGACGCGCGATCTTGTATGGTTGGTTCCCTTTGAATCTGAGCCTTGCGGGTCTGTTATGAAGTCGGTTGAAGAGCAGCTAGCGCTGATCAAACGTGGTGCGGAAGAACTGTTGGTCGAGTCCGAGCTGATTGAAAAGCTCAAGCGTGGCCAGCCGCTACGTATTAAGGCGGGCTTCGATCCAACGGCTCCGGATCTGCACTTGGGTCACACCGTGCTTATTAATAAGCTGCGCCAGTTCCAGGAGCTGGGGCATCAGGTGATCTTCCTTATAGGTGACTTCACCGGGATGATCGGTGATCCGAGCGGCAAGAGTGCCACGCGCCCGCCGCTCACTCGCGAGCAGGTCCTCGAGAATGCCGAGACCTACAAGACTCAGGTCTTCAAGATTCTGGACCCRGCAAAGACCGAAGTGGCATTCAACTCCACCTGGATGGATCAGATGGGGCCGGCCGACTTCATTCGCCTGACTTCGCAGTACACCGTGGCTCGCATGCTCGAGCGCGATGACTTCGACAAGCGCTACACAACCAATCAGCCAATCGCCATTCATGAGTTCCTTTATCCGCTGGTTCAGGGTTATGACTCTGTAGCTCTGCGCGCAGACGTCGAGCTCGGCGGCACCGATCAGAAGTTCAACTTGCTGATGGGGCGTGAGCTGCAGCGTGGTTATGGTCAGGAAGCCCAGTGCATTTTGACCATGCCGCTGCTTGAGGGGCTGGATGGCGTGAAGAAGATGTCCAAGTCCTTGGGCAACTACGTCGGTATCCAGGAAGCGCCGGGTGTGATGTACAGCAAGCTGGTTTCCATTCCGGATGTGCTGATGTGGCGTTACTTCGAGTTGCTCAGCTTCCGTTCAATGGATGAGATCAATGCGTTCCGCGCTGATGTAGAGGCGGGTGCCAATCCGCGCGATATCAAGATCAAGCTGGCTGAAGAGATCGTTGCACGTTTCCATGGTGAGGAGGCTGCGGCCAGTGCTCATCGTGCTGCCGGTAACCGTATGAAGGATGGCGAGCTGCCGGAAGATCTGCCGGAAATCGAATTGACTGCTACCGAGGATATGCCGATCGCTGCTGTCCTTAATAAGGCGGGGTTGGTCAAGAACTCTGCGGTGGCTCGAGATCTCCTGGGTTCCGGTGGTGTGCGTATAGATGGTGAGGTTGTCGATCGCACCTTTATATATGCACTGGGTGCGACCCATGTTTGTCAGGCCGGGAAGAAGGCATTTGCGCGTATTACGCTCAAATCCGAATAAGGCTGAAATAAAGGGTTGACGGCGAATTTTAGAAGCCTATAATTCGCCCCACTTCCGGCGCAGTCGAAACGGAAAACTCCTTGGTAAACAATGAGTTACGCAGTTTTCGGCAGCGGGTTGCTTCAGGTCATCGAAGCCAAAAGGGAGTTGAAAAAGAGGTGTTGACAGCAGCGTGTAACGCTGTAGAATTCGCCTCCCGCTGACGAGAGATCTGAGG
>NZ_JBFUHY010000076.1:0-24192 GCF_056402155.1 Pseudomonas sp. P4_C1 | reverse complement strand
CTGTGAACACCGGTCCATTGTGGGAGCGAGCCTGCTCGCGATGGCGGTCTTGTGGTCGCCGCTGGACTCAACTGGCTACAGCGACCCGGTTCCGTTTTCTGCTTTCAACGTATGGCTGTGCGCGGCGGCCCTGAGTTGCCCGGTATCGACGCGGACAAAAACGGAATCCCCGACAGCGGTCAGGACATCCCCGGCGAAGACCTCGCAAATGACCCGACATTTGCGCCCGACATCGCCCTCGACTTTGGCACGCAGTGTCAGGGGTACGCCCATCGGGGTGGGCTTGATGAACTTGATGCCCAGGTTACCGGTGACGCAGGTGATGTGGGGCGAGCTGCCCACTTCGCGCTGCTCTGCCCGGTAGTGATAAGCCATCGCGGCCCAGTTGGAATGACAATCCACCAGCATCGCGATCAAACCGCCGTAAACCAGATCCGGCCAGCCGCAATACTTGTCATCCGGCAAATGCTGCGCCATGACATGCACCCCGTCTTCATGCCAGAAGCTCTTGATGTGCAGCCCGTGCGAGTTCTGGCTGCCGCAGCCATAACAAACGCCTTCGGGCGCGGCGATGTCTTGAAGCGAAGTGTCCTGCGTGGTCATGCCGTGTCCGTCCTTAATACTGGGTGGTTCAAAGCGGACCGGGTCGCCCTGGTCCGCACCGCCTGATCAATACTGGCAGAAGCGAATCCGGTTGCCGAACGGGTCGTGGACTTGCAGCTCCTTGCCCCAGCCCTGCTGAACAATATCCGGACGTCCGTAGCCGTAGCGCTTGCCCTGCAATTCGTCCCTGAGCAGTTCGATGTTTTGCATGGGCACGAACACCGTCGAGCCCGGGCTGGCATCGCCGTGGTGCTCGGAAAGATGCAGTTGCAGCCCGTCGCGACTGATGCCCAGGTACAGCGGCAAATCCGCCTCGAAACGATGCTCGAACTCGACGCTAAAGCCTAGGAAATCCAGATAGAACTCCCGCGCCTTGGCTTCGTCGAAACTGCGCAAAATGGGGATGGGTTTATCGAAGGTAATGCTCGGCGCTGGCGGGGTGTTGGCCTGGGCAAGCATCGCCGACGCGGTGTTCCAGTCCTTGTAGCCCAGTTGCTGCGCGACCAGTTCCAGCGCGGTGGAATGGGTCACCGCTTGATTGCGTTCCTCCAGCGAGGCGCGCAACTGTTTGGCCATTTGCTTGGCTTGCTCGATTGAAAACATGGCTGCTCCTGTAGCCGAGATGCCTTGGTGCTCGCATTGCCAAACCTCGACCGTCAAGAGAGGCGACAGGGTTCGTATGAGGAGGAGATGCTTTCACCTTTCCCAGCGGGAGCGAGCGGCGGGCAGCATCGGGCCGAAACCGATAATACATAGCCGATACGGGATGCGGAAGATGGGCCCCGCTGCCGCCCGCGCCCGAGGCCTGTGGTTTATGCCTTCAGCCGTGAACATTGCTGAAACACAAATGCGCCCACGCTCACTGCACAGGCGAGCCACTCGCAAGCCACCTGCCGATGGGTGAACGGACCGAACACGTCCCCCATGGATCAGGGATATTCCTGCCGAGCATGCAACACGCTCAATATCTCGATTCGATCCATCACTCGGTAGACCACCAGGTAGTTGGGATGCACGACAATCTCCCGAGTGCCGGGTACTCGACCGAATCGATAAAGGTAGGGATGTTCGGGAAGGGCCGATGTAGCAGCCTCAATGGCTTGAAATAGCTCGCTGGCCGCTACGAAGTTTCGGTCGCCAATGTAGTTCAGGATTTGCCAGAGTTCGGCCCGAGCTTCGGGCCGCCACTCAACCAGCATCGTGCTTGTTGCGCTTTGACTCGATGAGGGCACGCATATCAGCCATCACCTGATCATGCGGGACATTCGGGCGCGGGTCGTCAATCGAAGCTTGCACCTTGGCGCGGAACCAACGGTCATAGCTGGCGGCCTGCTCTTTGGTCTCAAACTCTGAAACGATGGGGGAAAGTTCGGCGCTCATAATGGCCTCCGGGGTCTACGGGTAGCAGTCTAATCGGTATCGGGGGCGCTGTCGTCGATCGCAAGATGAAGTGTCATTTGCCAAACCGACCAATGCGTAACGTCAGATCGTAAGGGCTGTTCTTCCGACGGCCAACCGCAAACTTTCGTAGGATTTTTCCTGCCGATTCCGAGGATTCCAACGCTCTCTGACAAGGCAAAACAGCAAGTTAACAATCACTCGATAGCGCCTGTTTAAGCGGCCTACAGGTTACTTCGTGAAAGCCACAACGCCTTGCGCCGTTGCCTACAGGTACGCCAGAATCCGCCGGCTTGTGCGCCTTGGGGGGTGTCGGTAACTTGGTTCGGGTCACTGATTGTCAGTGATCGGGTTTAGTAGCCCGTGGTTACTCAAGGCGCATAGCCCATCAAACAGTCAGGTATCCCATCCCTGCACTTTATGGTGGCTGTGTGCAGGGCGCCCTCGGGCGCGCCGGCTCCTTGGGTCCCCGGTCTACTAACCTGCGCACAGCTACCACCCTTCTTATTAGTAGAGAAGCGGTGGTAGCTCATACTTACAGGACCCAAATCATGTTCAAAGTTACTCCAAATCCGCCGGACTCCGACCCGGCATCCCCGTACGAAAGCCCCGACTCAAAACAATTCCACGAAGCCGCCGAGCGCGCCCTCGATTACGACCTCAACCCGGGCCCCAACATCATGGCCACCCCGCGCAAACCCAGCTCCATGTTCATCGTCAATCCCGAACTCAGTACCGAAACCCTGCTGGTGCATGCGTGCGAATCGCTGGCTTCGGCCAATGTCATGGCCAACGATCTGGTGGATCATCTGCAGGGGACAAGTCGCCATGCGCTGTTGGGGATTGCGCAGGTGATCATGCTCGGGGAACTGGCGGTGAATCGGGCGCTGGATCGGCTTGATCCGCCTTAGTTATCTGAGTCAGTGCAAGACAACCTGTGGGAGCGAGCTTGCTCGCGATGACGGTGTGTCAGGCACTGATGATTTAGACTGATACTCCGCTATCGCGAGCAAGCTCGCTCCCACAGGGGGGGCTGTTTTCCAGCAATGGATCTTCATTTCAGATGGCGATAGCTCGGGATCGCGGAACCGAGCACCACCGCCCCCGCCGCAATCGCCAGCCAGAACCCGCTGCGTGCGCCGAAGGCGTCCACCAGCCAGCCGGAGCCGGCGGCGCCGATCGCCACGCCGATGCTCAGGCCGGTGACCAGCCAGGTCAGGCCTTCGGTGAGTTTGGCCGGCGGCACGATCTGCTCCACCAGGGCCATGGCGACAATCAGCGTGGGGGCAAAAAACAGGCCGGCGACAAACACCGCCAGGGACAAGCCGAAAATGTTCACCGCCAGCAGCAACGGCAAGGTGGTCACCGCCGTCGCTACCCCGCCGTACAGGAACAGGCGTGCCAGCGGCACTTTCGAGCGCAGTGCGCCGAACGCCAACCCGGCCAGGCATGAGCCGATGGCGTACACCGACAGCACGATGCTCGCCGCCGCTGGTTGGCCCTGCTGCTGGGCGAAGGCGACGCTGACCACGTCCACCACGCCGACGATGGTGCCCATGGCCACCATCAACAGCATCAGCAACTGAATGTCGCGAGAGCGGATGATCGAGCCCTGGTGATGTTCTTCATGGGGATGCACTGGCGGCTCCGTGCTGCGCTGCAACACGAACGCGGTGACGCCGATGGCCAGCGCCAGCAAGGCCGCCAGCGGCCCGGCCTCGGGGAATGCCACCACGCACAACCCCACCGACAGTGGTGGCCCGACGATGAAACAGACTTCGTCCAGCACCGACTCCAGGGCGTAGGCGGTCTGCAACTCGGGGCAGCCGCGATACACCTCGGTCCAGCGCGCCCGCACCATCGCCGACATGCTCGGCATGCAACCGGCCAGCGCGGCGAAGACAAACAGCGTCCAGTGCGGCGCCTGCAACCGCGTGCACAGCAACAGCAGCAACAGTGCCCCACCGCCCAGCAACGCCGCCACCGGCAGAATCCGCCCCTGGCCATACCGATCCACCAGCCGCGAGACCTGCGGCGCGCAAAACGCCGTGGCCAAGGCGAAGGTCGCCGCCACCGCGCCGGCCATTGCGTAGCCACCCTGCAACTGCGAAAGCATGGTGATCAGGCCGATGCCGGTCATGGAAATCGGCATGCGCGCGATCATCCCGGCCAGCACGAATGCGCCGCTGCCGGGGGCTTGGAACAATTCGCGATAGGGGTTTGCCATGGGACAGGTCTCATCAGGGGACTGCACGTTGCCATAACGGCTGAATGCGGGGGAAGCGTGGAATTGTTGGTTGAATGTGAAGGCCCCTTCGCGGGCAAGCCCGCTCCCACAATGGCCGGCGTACACCAATCAATTGTGGCGAGGGAGTGTGTAGGCCTGAGTCCGACCTGTTATCAACAATTCCCTGCCATTTCGCAGGAAATACCCGGTTGCCAGCCACTACATCCCCACCTAACATCCTTGCTCCACGGGTACAGCGGAGCTGTCCGGAACCACCCGAATTCAAGGAACCAGAATGACCCAACGCATCCAACGCAGCATCGACTCCCCACTCCGAACCGGCTTGAACCGCGAAGAACTCTGGGAGGCCGACGACAAAGGCCTGATCAAATGCTGGGAAGTCGGCCGCCAGCGCGCCGCCCGTTTCCCCGACCTCGCCCGTCAGTGCCTCGCCGGCGAGTTGCCGGTACTGGGCTGGAAAGGTGGCGTCAGCCGCAGTCTTAAGAAACTCGAAAAATATGGTTCCCTCAAATACCTCGCACAGTGGCAAGGGTTGCGTGGGGAAGATCTGGATGTTGATTTGAGCGAAGAACGGGCGCTGACCTGCTCGCGAACCGGGATGGTAGTGACGTTTACGCCGGATCGGGCGAAGTATTTCAATCAGCTGGCGGAAGTTGAAGCCTGACGTGAACTGGACACCGGATCTGCCGCAACACTGACCGAAAACCGCTCCCGATAAGCCTGCGGTGTCACGCCCATGGCCCGCAGGAAACTGCGGCGCAGGGTTTCTTCGCTGCCGAAGCCGCATTGCACCGCCACCCGTTTGATCGGCACACCGGTGTCGCTGAGCAAACGCCGTGCGGTTTCGACGCGGATCAGTTCGATGGCCCGGGCCGGGGTCTGGCCGGTGTCGGCGCGGTAGTGGCGCACGAAGCTGCGTTCGCTCATGCCGGCCTGCAAGGCCAGGGTCGGGATGCCCAGGTCGTGGGTCAGGTTTTCGCTGATCCAGGCGTGAAGTTCGTCGAAACGGTTGCCTTCCTGTTGCAGGGACAGGGTTACGCTGAATTGCGACTGGCCACCCGGACGCTTGAGAAACACCACCAGTTGCCGGGCGACCTCCAGGGCCATGTTGCGTCCCAGGTCCTGTTCGACCATGGCCAATGCCAGGTCGATACCGGCAGTCACTCCGGCCGAGGTCCAGACCGGACCGTCGTTGATGAAGATCGGATTGGGCTCGACCTGCAAGCGCGGGTGCTGCTGCGCCAGTTGCTCGCAACGGGTCCAGTGGGTGACCACGCGCCGGCCATCGAGCCAGCCGCTGGCCGCCAGCAGAAACGCACCGGTGCACACCGAAGAAACCCGCCGGCAGCCATGGGCATGTTCGCGCACCCAGGCGACCAACGGCGCATCTTGCGCCGCTGCGTAAACACCCCAGCCACCGGCGATGATCAGAGTATCGCTGCCCCCATCCGGCAATGGTTCGGCCAACAGCGCCAACCCCGCCGACGACATCACCGCCCCGCCGCCGCTGGCAATCACCGTCGGCGCGTAGGGTCGCGGCAGGCCTTGCTGACGGGCAATGTCGTTGGCCGAAGCGAATACCTGCAGCGGCCCGGTGACGTCGAGCAATTGCACGTTGGCGAAAGCGAGTACATGGATGGTTTTCGACATTTGGCGTAATTCGTGGGGATATTGGCGTGTGCGCCAAAGCCTACGGACCTACAGTCAAACCGTCCACCCACTTCACGAGAAAAACACCATGACGTTGCAGATCGGTTTTCTGTTGTTTCCACAGGTTCAGCAGCTGGACCTGACCGGCCCTTATGACGTGCTGGCCTCGCTGCCGGATGTGAAAGTGCATCTGATCTGGAAAGACCTGATGCCGGTCACCGCCAGCACCGGCCTGCTGTTGAAACCTACCACCACCTTCGATGATTGCCCGGCACTGGACGTGATCTGCGTGCCCGGTGGCAGTGGCGTCGGGCCGTTGATGGAAGATGACCAGACCCTGGACTTTCTCAAGGCACAGGCCACCAACGCCCGCTACATCACGTCGGTGTGCACCGGCGCGCTGGTGCTGGGCGCGGCGGGATTGCTCAAGGGTAAACGCGCCACCACTCACTGGGCGTATCACGAACTGCTCAAGCCGCTGGGCGCAATCGCGGTGAAAGACCGGGTGGTTCGCGACGGCAATCTGTTGACCGGTGGCGGCATCACCGCCGGTATCGACTTCGCCCTGACCCTGGCCGCCGAGCTGTTCGACCAGGCCACCGCCGAGCTGGTGCAGCTGCAACTGGAATACGCCCCGGCCCCACCGTTTAGCGCAGGCAGCCCCGAGACGGCCCCGGCCAGTGTGCTGGAGGAGGCTCGCCAGCGGGCTGCCGGCTCGTTGAAGCTGCGGGCGCAGATCACCGAGCGCGCGGCGGCGAAACTCGACCGACAGTGAAAAAAATGGCGGCGGAAACCAGGTTCCTGCCGCCATGACTTTTCATGCGCGCAAAAAAAAACCCGCCGAAGCGGGTTTTTCCAAGACCATGACGACTCCTTGTCGTAGCGTTCCTTGCAGATGGTCGATCATCCATGATCCTGAGCACATCCTGTGCTTCAGTGGGTGAGGCGAGAATACGCATCGGATCCAATTTGTAACAGGCGACATCGCTACCATCGCGTGTAAGACATTCGCTATAAACCTCCTTCCGAAACCCTTAAACGCCTCAGGTTTCGAGCCGACTTGAGCCACTCTGTTGCTCGTGGGACTTGGCATTGTCGATCAAAAACTGCTCGATATTGTTCATTTGCTCTTCCCAGCCACGACTGTCCATGCGGAAAGCCCTTTCGCGACGGGCCTGGGGAATGTGATCGAAACCGGACTCGGAGACCTTGAGCAACGTGCCGTTGTCCATGTCTTCGAGCTCGAATTTCACCAGTGTGGTGGGCTCCTGGGAGTAATCGACTTCCGGTCTCACGGCATAAGGGTGCCAGCGAAACGAAAACAGCCGTTCCGGCTCGACTCGCTCCACCAGTACATTCCAGCGCAAATGCTCATAACCGGGGTAGGTAACCTGCCCCTGAGTCCACTCGCCTGCCACAAAACGCTTGCCCTCCAGCGCCACGCCAAACCACTGTCCGAACATTTCGGCATTGGCCAGCACGCGCCAGACCTGTGAACGCTTGGCCTTGAGCAGGATTTTCCTTTCGATGCGATCAGATGCTGGGTTCATAAGTCACCTCCTGTACTTGAACAGTAGTCAGTAAGACCACACGATCAACCCTAAAGTTGTACCAATCGGGATGTGCAATCAACCATGCTCGAGACATTCGATTGCATTTGCGCGGATAGTTCTGGGGCAATCACAAAATCAGAGGGCCGAAACTGCAAACGTTCTCCCTCGAAAAAGCATCGAAAAGGATAGCGCCATGAAAAACCTGCGCGGCAGTTGCCTGTGCAAAGCCATCGAATACCAACTCGATAGCCTCGACATGCCCGTCAGCCACTGCCATTGCCAAACCTGCCGCAAGGCACACGCAGCGGCTTTTGCATCGACCGCCGGGGTGATGCGCGAGCACTTTCACTGGATCAAGGGGCAAGATCTGCTGACGAGCTACGAATCGTCACCGGGCAAGTTTCGGCATTTCTGTTCGGCCTGCGGTTCACACTTGATGGCGGAGCGATTGGCCCAGCCCCATGTGATCGTTCGGGTAGCGACACTGGATACCGATCCGCAGATGACGCCCCAGGCGCATATCTGGACGGCCCATGACGTGCCATGGCTGGAATACGATTCGGTGGAAAAACACGCGCAATGGCAAGCGTAGCGGGCTGAATGCCCCTCGGCGCTACACTGCATCTCTCATTCGGTCACAGCGAGCACTCCGGCATGAACCCACGCCTACTATTGGTGCTGACGCCCCTGATGTTCACCTCCATGTCGTTCGCCGTGGACTGCGACGACCAGGCGACGATGAACCAGTGCGCGGCGCAGCAGCATGCGGCCGCCGACAAGGAACTGAATGCGCTGTACCAGCAGATCACTTCGCGCCTCAAGAGCAACCCGGACAGCAAGAAACAGTTGGTGAGTGCGCAGCGGTCGTGGATTGCGTTCCGCGATGCCGAGTGCAGGTTCTCGGCGTCCGGGGTGGAAGGCGGGAGTGTGTATCCGCTGATCTACGGCAATTGCGTGACTGAATTGACCAAGGCGCGGGTGGAGATGTTCAAGACTTACCTGAAGTGTCAGGAGGGGGATTTGGGGTGTCCGGTGCCGGGGGTTTGATTTTTGCTATTTTGCGGTGTTTTTGAGGGCCCCATCGCGAGCAAGCTCGCTCCCACAGGGTTCAGCGGTGTTCACACAATCGTGATCACACTGTGAATCCACTGTGGGAGCGGGCTTGCCCGCGAAGGCGTCAGCTCAGGCGCCGCAACTACCGGACAAAAATCTGCGCCGTGGTAATCGCCATATCTCCGCCCGGCAACTTGATGCTGCCCGTCTGTTTCAGGCTGTCGGCATCGAAGATCGCCACGTCGTTGAAGGTTCCCGCCAGGTAAATCTTGCTGCCGTCCTTGTTGAAGGAAATGCAGTAGTAGGAGTGATCGAGCGTGGCGGACTGGAGCATTTTCTTCTGCTTGATGTCGTACTTGGCCAGGCGGTTGAGCACGCCAAACATCAGGTTCGGATCCTTCGGCGAGCGCATGCCGCTGAAGTAGATCTCCGTCAAAGGGCCGAAATCGGTGGTTTCGGTCTTGCCGGTCTTCAGGTCGACGCTGAACAGGCCGTACAGGTATTCGGCGGTGGCCGGGTCCTGTTTCTTGTCCTTGAACTTCGCCGCTGTGTAGAGCAGMGAGAAGTCATGCCGATACGTCTGCTGGTTCCACACGTAGAGCACGTCCGGCGCGCTGTAGCTCGGGCGTTTCCAGTGACGGCTGGGGATCAGCACGTCGAACTTGCCGGTTTGCACATTGACCTTGTAGACATCCGCCCCCGCCACGTACAGCGTGCCGTCGTCACCGCTCTGCATGATGGTCAACTGGCGCGGCGCCGGGAAGCTGCGCACAGGCTTGGCGTCCATGCCAGCGTCGGTCTTGTACACGTCGAGTCGTGGCTGCTGCACTTCGTAGCGGTCGTTCATCATCAACGTCGGGTTGGCGACGGTGTACAGCTCTTTACCATCGTGGCTGAGGGTGAAGGCGAACATCGAGCGCGCTTTTTCCCCCGGCTTCCGGGTGATGCTGGCGTGGAACACCTGCTTGCAGTTGTCCAGTTCGACACCATAGACATCCGCATAGTGATTGTTCAGCACGTAGGCGGTCTTGCGGTCCGGCGACAGCTGCACGGTGCCGGGGCCGAAGGCGTCGGGCATCTTGCAGGTCTTGAACAGGGTGTCGGTGGCCAGGTCGATCACGTGCAGGTTGTTCGGGTAGTTGGTGGTCAACATGTATTCGTGACCGTCTTGCAGTGCGGTGTTTTCATCGGCCAGAACACTGACCGAACAGCTGCTCAGGACGGCGAACGCGGCCAGGCCGCAGGCTTTGATGTTGTGCATGCTGGAATCCTTCTTCTGTGATCACTTGTCTTTGGGGAAGACAGTGCCGAGGTTGCGCCAGTTGTCGTTGGACGCCTGGGCATCCTTGTTCCAGTCCGGGTAGGTGCTCATCATGTCGGGCACCTGGGCCGGCCACCAGCAAGGGTCGGAGCAACCGTAGAGGTCGGCCTCCATCGGCTGGCACAGCGACGACACACCGCCAAACGCGTCGATTTCCCAGCCCGGGTCGGTGGTCGAGGCACAGCCCGCCACGGAACTCATGGCCACCACTTCTTCAATGCGGTTTTCATCCGCGGCCTGATCCAGCTTCAACGCTTTGTTATTGATTGCCTTGAGATGTTTCATATCAGTGAGCCTTGCGCGGAGTGATGTAGCTGCTGATGAACGCAGGGTTATTGGCCATGATCCGGGTGTAGACCTCGATGCCGAAGTCGACCCAGTCACGCATCAGTTCGCAGTAGTGATAGGTCGGGTGCGTCGGGTCGCCGTAGCGGGCGTAGCTCTCGTGGTAGCAGCCGCCGGAACACAGGTTGCGGATCTGGCAGTCTTCGCAGCCGGTGTTGGTGCGGTCCAGGCGCTGGGACAGGAAGTCGTTCAACTCAATCTGTTTCACGCCGCTGTGGACGTTGCCGAAGGTCGGCAGACTCGAACCGGTAAAGCGGTGGCACAGGTTCAGCTCGCCCTTGTGATCCACGGCCAGCATCTTCAGGCCCGCGCCGCACGGCAGGGCTTTCTTGTGGCCTTCGTGGATGTCGGTGATGAGCTGGTGCAGGTTGGAGAAACCGATGTTGCGGTGTTCCAGCGCCGCCTCCAGGTAACGACGACCGAGGGCCTTCATGTTGGCGAACACCTGCACCAGTTCATCGCTGGTGAGGTTGAAGCTACTGATGTCGCCAGAGGTCGCCGGGGCGAAGCCGACTTCGGCGAAACCCAGTTCGTTGAACAGGTGATCCCAGATGGTTTCGACGTCGGTCACACCTGTGGTCAGGGTCACCCGCGCGCCCACCGGACGACTGTTGTAGCGTGACAGCAGCATCTCGGCCTTGCGCCGCACCACGTCGTAGGTGCCCTGCCCGCCCACGGTGATGCGGTTGCGGTCGTGCACGGTTTTCGGCCCGTCGATGCTCACCGACAAACCAAAGCGGTGGGCGTTGAGGTAGTCCACGGTTTCTTCGGTGAGCAGCGTGGCGTTGGTGGTCATCACGAACTCGACGAACTTGCCGGCGTCGCGAAAACGCTTCTCGCAATAGTCGACCATGTACTCGATCAGCTTGCGGTTGCTCAGCGGTTCACCGCCGAAGAACACCACGGTGAAGCGCTCTTCATCCGGGGATTCGCGCAGCAGCATTTCCACCGAGGCAATCGCCGTTTCCACGTCCATCTTCTTGCCCGCCGACGGCTTGTCGAGGTCTTCCTTGTAGCAATAGGTGCAGCTCAGGTTGCAGCCGGTGTTGACGTTGAGCACCACGGTGTTGATCGCCGTGCGCTCGACCCGTTTGGTGGCGATGTCCGGGGTCAGCGGCGAGCCGTCGCTGACCAGTTCCAGGGCCATCAACTCGCGCAGGGTCTCGGTGATTTCCTCGCCGTTGAAACGTGCGGCCAGGCGCTGGATCAGGTCGTCCGAGGAGCAGCCGGGGCCGCGCAGGGTATCGATGATGGTGCCCGTCAGTTCATCGCTGGCGAACAGCGAACTGCTGGGGATGTGAAACAGCATGCGGTCGGCATCAACGTGCACTTCGTGCAGGTTGCGTTCGACCAGATTCAAGATAGCGCCCATTGCCAACCTCCTGTGCAGGCCCCGGATTGCGGGGCTTGCGGTCATTCCGAAAAGTGTCTGAAAGCGTTTTCAGCCAAGCTCACGTTTCAACATCACGGAATGGGTGGATTGTTCCAGCGTTGCACGGTCACGATCATGTGGCCTTCGCCGGTCAGGGATTTCCCTGCGTCGTCGACGGCGGCGATCACCTTGAGGTTGCCGGCATTGTTGGTGGACATCTTGCGTGCCGGGTTCGGCCCGGCATCGCCTGGAGTGAACACGCCGGCGTCGGCCTGCATGGTGCCGGCGAACTTGACGTCTTCGTCTTCCTTGGCGCGGTCGTCGAAGGCTTCGACTTTCCATTGCGCCGGGAACACGCCGATGCGATACGGCTTGCCGTCGGCGCCCTTGCCCCAGGCTTCCGCGTCGAAACGGCCCTGGACTTTCGGCGTCGAACCACCGCCCTCGCCGATCCGCGCTACCGAGAATTCCGGCACCACTTTGACCGAAGCGATCTTGCTGTACACCGACAGGCTCGGGCCTTTCAGCGTGCCGACGCTGACCACGCGCGCACCCGGCTGGGCATTGGCGGCGGCCTTGAGTCTGACTTTGATCTGCTCCGGGCTCTGCGAGACGACTTCAACCACTTCCACACCTTTGCCGAAGTCCGGCTTGCCGGTCAGGCCACTGCCAATCAGGGTCACTTCAGTTTCGCTGCCGGCTTTCAGATAGCCCGGCTGCACCGCCAGCAAACGCTGGGAGCCCTGCCTGGCGGCAACGAAGTCCAGACCACGCTCATCGTGCTCGGCCTCGAACATCCGGCCCAGCATCGCATTGCCTTGGGCGGCGAACACCTGGCGCATGGTCACGCCATCGATGGTCACGTTGCCGCGCCATTCGTAGCCGGTGTAGAGAATCGCACTGCCGTCGCCATTGAACGGGCTACCGTCGGCGTACTGGCCTTTGACGCTGACCTTGAAGGTGTCGCTGCCATCGGCGGTTACGCTCATGATACCGGCCAGCTCACCCTTGCCCGGCAAGTGGCCGCTGAAGCTCCAGTCACCCACCAGGGCACCGGCCTTTGGCGCCACGCTCTGCCATTTTTTCCAGGCCGGGTTGTCCAGCGGATAACGCTTGGCCAGCAGCGGCACCATGTCCTTGCGGGCGATGTCGAACCAGTCGCGGTCCCGGGCCAGCGCCTGATACTCCAGGGACGGCCACTGACCGAGGTGGAAGTTCACCAGGCGTTCCCACTCCTGCGCCGGCCGCCGTTGCAGGGCGACCCGCGCACCGGAGTGGCAGCGGCCGCACATCTGGCGGGTTGGGTCGTCGAAGTGTTCGACGGTATTGAGCCGACGCTCCAGCGCATAGCGCACGCCGTCGGTTTCGCTCGGCGCCAGGCCCTGGGTGTCGGCCAGGTACTTGACCAGCGTGCGGCGGTCGTCATCGCTGATCTGCAAGCCGTGCATGGTCTGCATGCGGGCGATGCTCATCAACCAGCCTTCCGGCGTTTTGCGCTGGTGGCTGATGCGGCTGAGGGCGTTATCGGCTTCGGGGGTGTGACAGCCCTGACAGGTTTCCTTGAGGATGGTCTGGGCGTCGCGGGCTGCCAGGCTATGAGGCGAATGCAGCGCTACACAAGCGGCTACGGCCAGCAGGCTGGCGCTCATGCCTGATCGGAGTTTTCTCTTCATCAACGTCGAACCTCGCACGGTGCGTTCTTATTGTTGTGGCTTATCGTTTTTATGGTTTCTGCCGCCGGCGTTGATCCGCTGACGGAGGCAAGAGAAACGTCTGAGATGTGCAATACACAGAGCGTGCCAGCTTATGAATATTTATATGAATCAATGATTTGCCGATAAAGGTCGGTGTTTTGCCAATCGTATCGTCTGCGTTCCACGTTTAATTTCGCGACAACTGTTTCAGCCTGAGACAAGCATAGCTTTCTGTAGGAGCGAGCCTGCTCGCGATGGTCGTTAACGATTACGCGTGCTTGCCGGCTAAACGCAGTGCTCTTTAGTTCATCGCGAGCAGGCTCGCTCCTACAAAAAGCATTACGTTCCGGATGTGCATTTTGTTCGGGACGTCTCACGTCGTCGCAATTTGCGACGTTTATCGATCCCACGGTGACCCGAAAAATATCTGTCACCCCACTGGATCGGGCCTTCGGGCCGAAAAAGCACAACTGGCACAGCCATTGCGAAAGCCCGGTTCTCACGAACAACAAGAGGCCTCGCCAATGTCGCTCCCAAACGTGCTTCCCGCCACTTCGGCGTTCATCCAACGCGCCCCGCGCATGCTGATCGGCGGTGACTGGGTCGAGGCCGCCGACGGCCAGACCATGCCCCTGCACAACCCGGCCACCGGCGAAGTGCTGTGCGTGGTGCCACGGGCAACGCCTGCGGACGTCGACCGCGCGGTGCTTGCCGCCCGCCAGGCGTTCGACGATTCGGCCTGGACCCGCACCCGTCCCCGGGAGCGGCAGAACCTGCTGTGGAAGCTCGCCGAGCTGATGCAGCGCGACGCCGAGCTTCTGGCGCAACTGGAATGCCTGAACAACGGTAAAAGCGCGGCCGTGGCCCAGATGATGGACGTGCAACTGGCCATCGACTTCCTGCGCTACATGGCCGGTTGGGCGACCAAGATCGAAGGTTCCACGGTTGACGTGTCGGCACCGCTGATGCCCAACGATCAGTTCCACAGCTTCATACGTCGCGAAGCGGTGGGCGTGGTCGGTGCCATCGTCGCCTGGAATTTCCCGCTGCTGCTGGCCTGCTGGAAACTCGGTCCGGCCCTGGCCACCGGCTGCACCGTGGTGCTCAAACCCGCCGACGAAACCCCGCTGACCGCACTGAAACTCGCCGAGCTGGTGCTGGAAGCCGGGTATCCCGAAGGCGTGTTCAACGTGGTTACCGGCACCGGCATCACTGCCGGCTCGGCCCTGACTCACAACCCGCTGGTGGACAAGCTGACTTTCACCGGTTCCACCGCCGTGGGCAAGCAGATCGGCAAGATCGCCATGGACTCCATGACCCGGGTCACCCTGGAACTGGGCGGTAAATCGCCGACCATCGTCATGGCCGACGCCGACCTGAAAACCGCTGCGGCCGGGGCTGCCAGCGCGATTTTCTTCAATCAGGGCCAGGTCTGTTGCGCAGGTTCCAGGCTGTATGTGCAGCGCAAGCATTTCGACAATGTGGTGGCGGACATCAGCGACATCGCCAACGCCATGAAACTGGGCAACGGCCTGGACCCGAGCGTCGAAATGGGCCCGTTGATCTCGGCGCGCCAGCAGGAGCGCGTCTACGGCTACATCGAAAAGGGCCGGGAAAGCGGTGCGACCATTGCCTGTGGTGGTGAGCAGTTCGGGCCGGGGTTCTTCGTCAAGCCGACGGTGATCGTCGATGTCGATCAGAAACACTCACTGGTGCAGGAAGAAATCTTCGGCCCGGTGCTGGTGGCCATCCCGTTCGATGACGAAGCCGACGCTCTGCGCATGGCCAATGACAGCCCTTACGGGTTGGGAGCGAGTATCTGGTCCAATGACCTGGCGGCGGTGCACCGGATGATTGTGCGCATCAAGTCAGGCTCGGTGTGGGTCAACTGCCACAGCGCCCTGGACCCGGCGCTGCCGTTCGGCGGCTACAAGATGTCCGGGGTCGGGCGTGAGATGGGGTATGCGGCGATCGAGCATTACACCGAGCTGAAGTCGGTGTTGATCAAGTTGTGATTTGCGGCGTTCTTTAGTCCGCTTTCGCGGGCTTGCCCGCGAAGGCGCCCCCCAGCCACTATGCCGCTGCTTCGCGGTCCTGCGGTTGACCCACCCTATATTTTGCGCCGGCCCGAAGCGCGTGACGAAGCTGCAGGGCCGGCCGTTCGACGCAGTAGTACGAAACGCCGCTGAGCAGCAACGACAAAGCCAGCACCGTTGCAACAATGGCCCCATCGTAGGCAACCGACCAGATAGCGTGCAGGAAGTACATCACCACAAAGTGATTCAGGAACACGCCGTAGCTGATATTGCCGAGGAACTCGTCAATCCGGTGAAACTTGAGCTTTGTCAGCAGGTACACGGCGGGCACGCCCAGCGCTATGCCGGCGGTCACTTCGGCATTGAACGGTCGGCGCTCTATCCATCCCGCCATGATGGCCGCAAACATCAGGGCCGCCACCACGGTGGTGCCGGCAGCGATCGCTAAACCCTTCGGCTGCGCTTTGTACAGATAGCTGCCGCACAGGAACATGAACAGCACGCCCGGCAATAGACGGTAGCCGTACAGGTCGGTGTTGATGAATCCCAGGCACGCGGCCATGAAGACGACGACGGATAGAGCAAACGCGATGCCCCGCGTCCTGTAGATGATCAGGAAAGGGAACACCAGGTAGAAGCACATCTCAAGCCCCAGAGACCAGGCTGGCGGCAAAATCCACGATCCCGCCGCTCCGAACATGTAGAAGCCGAGGGGCACAATAGTCAGACTTGCGGCGATGTTGCGCAGCGTCAGCTCGGCGGCTTGAGGCGTGCCGGGCAGCAGGAAATAGATCACCGCACAGGAAACAACGAAGTAGAACAGGAATTGAGGGTAGAGCCGCAGGGCCCGGTCCAGGTAAAACAGGGCGACTTTCTCCGGCGCCTTGTAGTTGCGCTCGATCAGCGAAGTCATCACGAAACCGCTGATGATCAGGAAGGAAATCACGGCAATCACGCCGGGGTTTAGCCCCATGAACGTCTTGCCCATATGAGAAACGGCCACCAGAACGGCCAATAGCAGACGATAGGCTCCCACTTACACCCCAAAAATCCTTGTTGTTATGGCGCGTAAATTACGATGCTTTGCGCTGGGAGAACAGGCTTTTTCGCCGTATCCGGACGTCGTTCATTCAGGGTTTGAAACCTTGACCCAGCAACCAGCTGCGAACCATCCGCCCCTGCTCCACCGTCAAACCGGCCAACGCCTGCTCCGCCGGCTCGCTACGCAATCGCCGCACCAACGGCGCCACCTCAACCCCATCCACATGCCAGATGCCCAACGGCTGATCCGCCGTGATCACCACCTCGGCCTCATCGACGAAACCTTCACGCAACACCGGCGCCCGTTCGATTTTCAGTGCCGCAAAATCCACCGCGGCATGAGCCACCTCGGCGTCCGGCCAGTTCCGTCGTGCCTGCCAGAACGGCTGATCCAGCCAGCGCTGCTCATCGGCATAAAAATCCCGGCCGATCCGCGCAAACCGCAAAAACAACTGTTCCACCCGCTGCTGGTGAAAACGCTGGGCCAGAGCCGCTCGTTCAGGTTTGCACAGCAGCGTGTTGATCACCGCCGGCGCCTGCAACGCAGAAGACAACGACTGAAAGATCCCGTTGCCCGACAGCGGGTCGACGGCCATTGCCGCATCGCCGACCCGAATCCAGTTTTCGCCACACACCTGCGGGCTCAGAATCGCCGTGCTGCTGCGGGCGTGCAGTTGTAGATCACACTCCGCTTCGCCGGCAAAAAATGCGACGGCCAGCTTCGAACCATGGCGCCGCTGTCGGCAGTAATCGAGCAACATGGACTTGCCCGGCAACCCGGCGCTGGCCACGTCCACTGTCCATTGCCAGTAACACTGGCCGTCGGCGCGCCGTGCCATCCATGCCCAGCCATCCTCGAGGCTTTCCACGGCGCTGGCGGTGCTGCCCGGCGAACCTTGCCAGCGATTGAGCAAGCTGACGGTCTCGGGTCCACGCAATCCTTTGCCGATAGCGGGGGCCTGACGTCCGCGGGCCTCGACGAGAAACGGAGCGAGCAGTGGTTCGCAGCCGTCGATTTCGATTCGGTGACCATTGACTGATGACTGAACCGTCAGCACCCGGCCTTCGATCAGCTCAACCCCCGCCAGGCGCAAATCTTCGCGCAGGCCTCGGTCAAACACCGGGCGGTCGAGCAAGTACTCGATGTTTTGTGCATGGTGCTGACCATTCCACGAGACCTGGCGTTGAGAAGGCAGCGCCGCTTGCGCCAACGCCTGATGCAGGCCCGCGCTGCGCAAGGCTTCCAGAACCCGCACGGACACGCCTTCGAGCGCGGCAAACCGGCGCCATTCGCTGATCAGCGTGACGCCATGACCCAGCCGCCGTAACCCCAGCGCGACGGCGGCTCCCGCCGGTCCGGCGCCCAGAATGACGATGTCCGTCATGGCCCGAAGCGCCGTTCAGGACCACGGTAACGGGCATGCTCACGCAACCACTCGACGACTTGCTCATTGCTGGCGCCAGGCTGTTCGGCGAAGAACCCGGCGATGTGCCCGCTCAACGCAGCACAACCGAGACTCGCCCCGGATTGCCCCGGATAGGTGCCCTGTACACACGCGGCGAAATCCGCCTGGGCGCTGTTGAGCCACGACCACTCCTGCTCGGCGCAGCGCGCATCGCCGGTCACCCGCAACACCTGCGGATAGTTGGCCGGAAACACGCCTTCCCCCTGGGCCGGACTCGATGCACACAGCAGCACGCCCCGTGCCACCGCTGCCGCGCAGGCTGCGCGCAACAGGCTGCGATCCTGGCGCAAGCCGAGGCTCAAATTGATCAGTCGCACGTTTTGCGCCAGCAACCAGTCAATCGCCGTGGCGATCTGCAAGGCGCTGGTGACACCGCGCTGGTCGAACACCTGCGCCACGCAAAACAGCGCCGAGGGTGCGCGCCGGCCGATCGCCTCGATCACCGCACTGCCATGCCCCAACGGATCGTCGCGCAAGTCGCCCTCGGCCAGGCCGTCTTCGAGCAATGCAAAGCGCCGACCGGCGATCACCCGCACCCGTTGTGCCGTCGAGTGGCCGCTGTCCACCACACCAATGCGTAACTCAGGTTTCATGCAGCACCGTTTTCGAGGTCAGCACGCCGTCGAGCAATTCGAAACGCAGGTCGGCATCGGCAAGGGTTGAGGGACGATGGCTGATCAGGATGCGCGTACGCCCGGCAAACAGACGGTCGATGGCGTCAATGACCTCACGCTCGGTGGCTTCATCCACCGCGGAAGTCGCTTCATCTAGCACCAGGATCAAAGGGTCCTGCAACAGCGCCCGGGCAATCGCGATGCGTTGCTTCTGCCCGCCGGACAACTGCTGACCGCGCTCGCCCAACGGACTGTCGAGACCTTCGGGCAACAACTCGATCAGGCCGTCGAGTTGCGCCAGTCGCGCCACGTCAGCAATCGCCTCGCGGCTGGCGTCAGGCATCGCGTAGGCCAGGTTGTCGGCGAGGCTGCCGCGAAACAGCACGATGTCCTGGCTGACGATCGCAATGCGCCGACGCAGCTGGAACAGATCCAGTTCGCGCAGATCGACGTCACCCAGCAGGACCCGGCCCGATTGCGGATCGTGATGACGTTGCAGCAGGTCGATCAGAGTGGATTTACCCACGCCTGAGCCGCCGCT
Source organism: Pseudomonas sp. P4_C1 (assembly GCF_056402155.1). Classification (NCBI taxonomy): domain Bacteria; kingdom Pseudomonadati; phylum Pseudomonadota; class Gammaproteobacteria; order Pseudomonadales; family Pseudomonadaceae; genus Pseudomonas; species Pseudomonas sp. P4_C1. The sequence goes on along the minus strand of NZ_JBFUHY010000076.1, from coordinate 5,257 downwards.
GAGGGCCACTTTCAAACCGTAGGGAATCCGCGCTTCGATACCGCGCAGGGTCGATTGGCGACCGGGATGGGCGAAGTGCACGTTGTCGAACCAGAGGTCGCCGCCATTCGGCATCGGGCGTGGCGTGGCGGGCGTCGACACGGTCGGTTGTTCGCCGCGCAACTCCATGACCCGGCCGAGGCTGACGGTCATCCGCTGAATGGCAACGTAGAGTCCGAGCAAGCTCTGCACCGGCCCCACGGCCATGCCCAGGTAGGTGGAAAACGCAATCAGGGCGCCGAGCTGCCAGGTGCCCTGCACCACCCAGTAACCGCCGATCAAGAATGCGCAGGCCCGGGACAGCGAGGTCAGGGTGCCGGGCACGGCCTGGGTGAAAAACTCGGTGACTTGCAGGCGCAGCAACTGGCTCATGTAGCCCTGCCCCAGCGTCTCAAGGCGCCGCGCTTCGCGCTGTTGCTGGCCGGCGGACTGGATGAACTTCATCACCGGCAGCGTCTCGACCATGAACGACGACATGTCCGCCGAACGCTCGCGCAACTGCCGCACATCGCGCTCGACCTTGCGCCGCATCCAGCGCAGCCAGAGGACATCGAGGGGAATCAGCACCACCGCCAGCAGCGAGAGTTTCCACGACAACGTCAACAGCATCGCGATGGCAACCACCAGACCGATCACACTCGACACCGCCGAGAACAGCGAGTCCACGGCGAATCGCTGGATTTCCGCGACGTCGCCATCGAGGCGCGACATCAGGTCGCCGATGCGCCGCTGGCCGTAGAAGCTCGGCGACAGAGTTTGCAAATGCCGGTACAGGTCGTCGCGCAAGGCAAACAGCATGCGCCCGGAGAGGCGCGTGTGCAGGTAGCGGTTGATGCCCGACAGCGCCGTGCCCAGCAACCCGGCAACGATCATCAGCCCGGCGATCAATACCAGCATCGGGAAGTTGCGCGCCAACAGGCCATCGTCGATCAGCAGTTTGGTCAGCCAGGGTTGCACCAGCACCAACAGCGAGGCGCAGACCGACAGGCCCAGCAGCCCGGCAATCGCCAGACGATGGGGGCGCACGAAGCTGTACAGCCAGTGCAGTGACGCTTGCAGCGCCTCGGGGTTCTGGCTGTCGATCAGCCGAACGATCAAGCGCTGCATCACGAACGCAACTGTTTGAGCTTGCGATACAGGGTCGCGCGGCTGATGCCCAGGGCGTCGGCGGCGGCCGAGACGTTGCCCTGATGCGTGTCCAGGGACTGGCGAATCAGCTCCAGTTCGTTTTCCCGGATGCTGCCGGCCTGGGGGCGTTCGCTGGCGGTCAACTCGTCGAGCATGCTGTCGGGCAAGTGGTCGAGGGTCAGCACGGTTTCACCCGGTTCGCGCATGGCCAGCGCGGTGCGCAGGACCATCTCCAGTTGGCGGATGTTGCCCGGCCAGTGATAACCGCCGAGCAAGCGATTCAGGTCGTCGTGCAGGACCGCGTTGGGGGCGCCCAGTGTCGTCAGCATGCGGCTGACCAGCGCGGCGAAATCTTCGCGTTCGCGCAGGGCCGGGAGCATCACGCTGATGCCGTTGACCCGGTAGAACAGGTCCTCGCGAAAGTGTTTTTCTTCCACCAGACGCTTGAGGTCGCGGTGGGTGGCGCAGATCAGCGCGACGTCGATGTCCTGCTCTTCCCCTGCGCCCAGGGGCGCGACCTTGCGATCCTGCAATACCCGCAACAGTCGGGCCTGCAAGGCCAGGGGCATGTCGCCGATCTCATCGAGGAACAAGGTGCCGCCATGGGCCTGCTGCAGGCGCCCGACCATGCCGCCCCGGCGTGAACCGGTGAACGCGCCTTCGCGATAGCCGAACAGTTCGGACTCGATCAGGCCTTCGGGGATGGCCGCGCAGTTCACTGCCACGAAGGGTTTGTCGCAGCGCGCTCCGGCCATGTGCAGGGCGCGGGCGATAACCTCTTTACCGGTGCCGGTTTCGCCCAGCAACAAGACGGGTAGCTCATTGGCCAGGCCTTGACGGGCCATGCGCAAGGCACGGGCATAGCGTGTATTGCTGCCGGCCAGCGCTTCCAGATCCGGTTGTGCCTTGGCAGTTTTCACCGCAGTGCGCGGCGAGCTGCTGACGTTGATCGAGCGTTGCGGCGCGCGCAGGGTTTTGTAGAAGAATTCTCCCTTGGCGGTTTGCAGGCTGCCGGCCCCGCCCTGATGCAGGCGCGCCAACAATTGCAGGCCGTCGACACCGAGAAACTCCTCGCAGCGCCGACCGATCAGGGCCGAACGCTCGGCGCGGAGCAACTGACAGGCCTGGGCGCTGACCGCGAGGATCTGCCCGCCGAGGCTCACCGCCAGCAAGCCTTGCCACGGGGATTCCAGATACTGCCTGCGGCTGTGGAAGGCGAGGACGATTTCGTCCGGATAGCTGGCGTTGAACACCCGGCTTTCGATCTGGCTGACCGCCATGGCCAGCAGCGCAGTGCTGTCGTGGGCGCGGCCGAGCGGGCCTTCGCGGGTCAGGTCGAGGACGCCAAGAATGTCGCCCTGGGGGCAATGGATCGGCACCGAAGTGCAAGAAAAATCACTGAGGCGATCCAGATAATGTTCGCCGCAATCGATCAGGGTCGGCCGGGCCTCCACCAGCGCCGTGCCGAGGGCGTTGGTGCCGCGTACCGCTTCGCTCCAGCAGGCGCCGAGGGTGATGTCCTGCAGGCCGCTGCCCTTGAGACGGTCGGCGCGGCCTTCGACGGCGAGGATGGTGGCGTCGGAGTTGGCGAGGATGATCAGCCCTTCCTTGCCCTGACGCTCGGCCAGGTAATCGATGGCCGGCAACGCGGCGTCGATCAATAAGCGATTGCTGGCCAACAACACGTCGAGGCTGGCACTCGATTCCAGTGCCAGCTCGTGCTTGGCATTGAAATGCACGCCATGGCTCAGGCTGCGTCGCCACGAGGCATCGATTTCCGCTCGCAGGACGCCATCCGGCACTTCGCCTTCCAGGTGCAACTTTTCCCGGGCCAGCCGGGCTTCACGATGCTGTTTGGGGGAGTTTGTTTTTATTAGCGTCATCAAGCGCTCCGGGTCATCCGCCCTGCGCCTTCATACGTCGGCGCCCTGGCGCAATCTTTACGTTAACGTAAGGGCCATGGCAAGTGCCGTAGGGCGCTTGTGTTCCGTCAGGTGGACCGTGTCATCGTTCTTCGCGAGCAGGCTCACTCCTACAGGTTGCACATTGACCACAAATCCATGGTTCGCCCCGGTCTACTGTAGGAGCGAGCCTGCTCGCGATGAGGTCGGCACATTCAACATTGATGGCGACTGATCCACCGCTATCGTCGGAACGCCGCCCGGAGCAAGCTCGCTCCCACAGGGATACGCAAACGAGGCGAAGAAATTGCGCAGGCCTTTCGGCGCATGCTCGCCACTCGCCATAGATCGGGATGCCGCCTTACTGCGAAATGGACCGCTGTACGATGGACTCCTTGGGTTGGGAGGCGGCATTCGCGCTCAGGCCTTGAACAAGGAAGACGCCCCCGAGAATCATGGCGGCGCCTATCAGCTTCAAGAATGTGACCGGTTTCGAGGTAAGCCCCATCAAGCCGAAGTGGTCGATCAAAAGTCCAATGAAGATCTGTCCGACGACGACCAGGATGATAAAGCCGCTGGCGCCCAGCCTTGGCGTTACAACGACCGCGCTGCCGACATAGATCGCCCCCAGGATCCCCCCGATCCATACCCACCAGGCGCCTCGCAAGGCGCGGCCGATGTCCGGAGCCTGCACCTTGAGGATGAGYAGCGCAGCGATCACCACGATGGCGCTGATGACAAGGGAGATAAGGGCTGCCCAGAGCGGATGCCCCAAGGCGCGTCCAACTGCCGCGTTGGTGGTTGCCTGAAACGGCAGGACAGCACCGGCGACGAACGCCATGACCATGGGTAGAGCGGTGAGAACCGGCAGAAACCGGCCAAGAGCGGACCGTGAGCACCATGTTCATGACGCCTTACGAACACAAAAATCATGTCACTCGTTCTCGTGACTCTGTGTCGCGTTTTCTGCCGCTACACTCAAGCGGAACAAGGCATTACACATGGACCAGGCCCGTTATCAGACACAAACGGCGCAAACATTACGCAACTTATATCGTCCACTTATAGTGAGTCGCCCATGAACCGTCGATTGCTCACCGTTTTCATCGCGATGTCTCTTGCATGGTCAAATGTGCATGCCGGTTACTGGAACGATTCAAATGGCAATCCATACCCAGGGACTGAATCAAGACGATCCGTCGGCGAGTTTGGTGGCTCACTATTAATCACCTCCGATCCCGATTGGGAAAAAAAGTGGAATACTTCGCCCGAGACCATTCCCGTATTTAACAAAGCAAAGGTTGCTACCCAAGGTAAATGGATCTTTACGCTGATTTTTTTTGCAAACCCGAAACTGAATGCCAATCACGAAGCAAACATAACGTGCGATCTGAAAGTCATCAGACCGGATGGTACAGAGTCGATCAATCAGCGAGATATCGTTTGTTTTCAAGGACACCTCAAGGGGGAGTCGAATCACCTGCACCTCGCCGCCCCCGTGATCAATTTCATCGGCGAACCAGACGATCCCACAGGTATCTGGACGGTAGATATCACGCTTAAAGACAACTTGCGCAAGATTGCCATACCGCTCAAAACAGCCTTCACCCTGAGATAGGTTCGTGGCACGCCTGACGATGCAGAAAAACATGCATCGATCCAACGATTGCGCGAATGACCGCTTCCTCAGGGCGTGAAGCTGCCAGTGGCGAAAGTCAAAAACGGCCAGAAGCTGCCTCTCGGTTGGGCTGTGAATCCTGGTTGGTTCAACCTTCTGGTTTGAGCGTCTCCCGTAGTTCCGCCCATTTCAACAGTGCATCGAGTGCTGGACACAGCGCTTGGCCCCACTCTGTCATGCGATATTCGACCTTAGGTGGTACTTGCGGATAGGCGGTGCGATGCACGATGCCATCCACTTCCAACTGACGTAACTGCTGGGCAAGCATCTTCTGGGATATCTCGGGGATCAGCTTTTCGAGCTCGGAAAAACGCTGCACCTGGCCTCCGAAGAGGTGGAACAGGATCACCAGTTTCCAGCGTCCTTCGAGTTGCCTGAGTACTGCTTCCAGACCACTGGCTGCGGTCGACGGGGTATAGATCGCTCTCATATTTCCCTAACTTACTTTTTCGTGGGTTCTTGCCATTTGGTAAGCCTACAGCGAGCATGTGGGTGAAGCAATCCGTACATC
>NZ_JBFUHY010000075.1:0-39705 GCF_056402155.1 Pseudomonas sp. P4_C1 | reverse complement strand
GAAGCCTTCGAAGACGGCGTCAACCTGCGCCTGCCCAGCGGTTCGGCGCTGCCTTGGGGCAACCGCGACTATGACGTCAACCTGGTGGTGGCCGACAAGGCCTGGGACGCCAATGGCCAACTGTGGTTCAACCCGTTCAACACCGATGGCTTCCTCGGCGATCAGGTCCTGGTCAACTGGCAGTACCAGCCGCGCCTGAACGTGCGGGCGCGCAGCTATCGCTTCCGCATCCTCAATGGCTCGGTGTCGCGCTACTTCAGGATCGCGCTGGTGCGTGAAGTCGCCGGCACCGGCGGCGAATTCCCCGGTCCGGCAGGTTCCGGCCTGTCTTATAGCCGCGTGCCGTTCCACTTGATCGCCAACGACGGCAACCTGATGGAACACGCCGTGCCGTTCGACGGCAGCATGGACCTGGAAGGTAACGGCGACCTGCAGAACCACAACGCCATCCTGCCGACCATGGGCATCGCCGAGCGTTACGACATCATCGTCAATTTCTCGAAAAACGGGATCAACACCGGCGACAAGCTGTACTTCGTCAACCTGATGGAGCACCACGACGGCAAGGGGCCGGAGGCTACACTGCTGAGCCTGGCCGACGTGCTGTCCGGGACGTACAAGGCGGTGCTCAAGCTGGGCAGCAAAGGGCTGGAATGGGACGGCGGCGACCCGGGGGTGGGCAAGTTCCTGCAGTTGGTGGTCCAGCCTTATGCCGGCCAGGACGTGAGCATGAACCCCGCCGACTTCGAACCCGCCAAACCGGGCAAACCGGCCGGCAAGACCATGATCCCGCTGACCCTCAACCGCGATGATCCGGCGGTGCAGGCCAAGCTCAAGGTGGCGCGGCATCGCGAGTTCATCTTCGGCCGCTCCGATGGCACCGACGAAGCCCCCTGGACGATCAAGACCGACGGTGGTCAATTCGGCTTCCCCATGGACCCTCGAATCATCAGCGCCGCTCCGCAACTGGCCAACGGCCCGACCCCTGCCGGGTTCTCCGGCGACGGCACCCTGGAAGTGTGGAGAATCAAGAGCGGCGGCAACGGCTGGAACCACCCGGTGCACGTGCACTTTGAAGAGGGGATCATCCTCCACCGCGATGGCAACCCACCGCCCGAATGGGAAAAATGGGCGCGCAAGGACGTCTATCGCATCGGCGAAGGTATCGACAGCTCGGTGGACGTGGAAATGGCGATCCACTTCCGGGAATTCGCCGGGACCTACATGGAGCACTGCCACAACACCCAGCACGAGGACACGTCCATGCTGCTGCGCTGGGATATCGAGCACCCTGGCCAGTTCCAGTTGATGCCAGCGCCCCTGCCCGGCTGGGACGGCGTCACCTACGTCAACTCCTCCGCGCTGCCGACCTTCCGCACTGGCGATACCCGTGCCAATAACGATGGCAATAACCAAAAACCGATCGCCAACCCCGACAGCGCCATCAGCAGCACCGGCCAACCGGTGATCATCAACGTCCTGGCCAACGACACCGACCCGGACGGCAACGTGCCACTTAGAGTAGTGGGGCTGGAGCAACCGAACTCCGGCACAGGCGTGGTCAGCACCGATGGTGTGCGCGTGACCTACACACCACCGGCCACGGTCGCCGCGCCGTTCACCGCGACCTTTATCTATAAAGCCGCCGATGCCAAGGGCGCGGAGTCGGCACCGGCGACGGTGTCCGTGGCGGTCTCGACAGCGGTCGTCGAGAGCCTGATCGTCACCAGCGCTACCGTCACCGCTCGCAGCAACGGCCGCTACTTCTGGGCCCTGTCCGGCACCACCTCGCGTGGCACGGGCAATACCATCACGGCGACTGCCACGGTCACAACCGGTACGGCGAATCTTGGCACCGCCACCCTGACGCCTACGGCGACAGGAGCGCGCTGGAACATAGCGGTGACGACCGTCGGCAGTGTCCCGTCGCCTAGCCCGACGGCGACCATCAAATCATCCCTCGGCAAAACCGTGACGGTGCCAGTAGTAGCGAACTAGAGCGGATTGATCGGCGCCCGGTCCATGCAATGTGGATCGGGCGCTTTTTTTTGCGAATCGTTAGGGGGTACCGCGGTGAGGTTTACTGACTATCGGTTCTATTCGCAAAGCGTCTGATTGACCTCAGCCGTTGTATTTACTGTTACACCGCCATCGCGGGCAAGCCCGCTCCCACATCTATGGTTACCCCCACCCCAGCACTATCAAACCCACTCCAGTCACCGCTGCGGTGCCACCATCCGAAAGCGGATATTGATCTCGTTGGACACCACACTGTCCGCCCACTCGCCCTCGCCGATCTTGAAGTCGTCACGCTTGAGCACCAGTTGGCCCTCAAAGATGCCGATGGCGCTCTCTGATCTCAGTTGCACCGGCACAGTCACCTCCCGAGTGAGCCCCCGCAGGGACAGTTTGCCGGTGATGGTGTAGCGGTTATTGCCCAGAGCCTTGATGGAGGTCGACTCGAAGGTCGCCACCGGATAAGTCGCCGTGTCGAACCATGCCGGTTTTTGCAGCTCGGTGTTGGCGTCGCTGCTGCCGGCGTCGATGCTGTTGAGGTCGATGGTCAGCGTGGCGTGGGCGGCGCCAGGGTTATCGGTGTCGAAGTCGAGATTGGCGTCGAACTTGCCGAAAGTGCCGTAGCTTCGCGAACCCATCTGCTGATAGGTGAAACTCAAGGTGCTGGCCTTGGCGTTCACTTTCTTGTATTCCACGGCTTCAGCGAACGGCGCCAGGCTGAACTGCACCGGGCCGAACACCAACGTACCGGCCAGAACAACGCAACGCGCGGATCGAAGGTTCATGGCACTCTCCGGGAGGGCTCCCGTCTTGAGTTGGCGTGCCGCACACGAGGGGTGGCATCAGATGACTAAAGCAAACAACCGGCGTTTATTCCACCTCGCGCGGTGATTTGCGACCACTTGCAGATGGCCGTCAGCACTCCCCGCGCTGCCACGCCCGCTGCAAGAGCTCGATCACCTCGGCATCCGAGGTCTGGGTAAAATCCATGTACCAATGCCCAATCGACGTGAACCACTCGGGCAGCAGCGGGCAGACCAGTTCATCCACCTCGCTGCGCAGGGCCTGCACTGTCTCGATCGGCGCCACCGGCACCGCCACCACGATGCGCGAAGGCGCCTGCACCCGCAGCGCCTGGATCGCCGCCCGCATTGAAGCGCCGGTGGCCAGGCCGTCGTCGATCAGGATCACCACCTGATCCTTGAGCAGCACCGGCGGCCGCGTACCGCGGTAGACCTGCTCGCGGCGCAGCAGTTCGCGGCTTTCCCGTTCGACCACGGCGTCGAATGCAGCCTTGGCAATCGGATGCACCCGCAGTGCCTCTTCATTACGAATCTGGATACCGCCGCTGGCAATTGCGCCCATGGCGTACTCCGGGTGGGACGGCACGCCGAGCTTGCGCACCAGCATCAGGTCCAGGCGAACCTTCAACGCCGTGGCCACTTCATAAGCCACCGGCACGCCGCCACGTGGCAAGGCCAGAACGATCACATCGGGGCGGTTAGCGTAAGGCAGCAGCGGTTCTACCAGCCGTCGCCCCGCCGCTGGCCGGTCTTGCAGGATGGAATGGGACAAGGGGCTCATGTGAAAACCTCCCCAGGCGATCAGGCCTATCGGTGAATCCTGCTCCCACTGAATGAAGTACCTGATTTTCAGTGTGCACAAGACTACAAACACCACAGTCCCTGTGGGAGCGGGCTTGCCCGCGAAGACGTCAGCACAATCAACATCTACACCACTGAACCACCGCTATCGCGAACAGGCAATCAAAAAAACCGCCTACACCAACCGCTCAATCTTCTGATGCTGCCACACCACTTTGTAATACAGCGTCTGCAACACAAGCATCCCCAGATACGCCACCGGAAACGCCATCCACACCCCTTGCAGCCCGAACTTCGCATCCAGCAGATACGCCGCCGGCAACTGCACACCCACCACGCAGACGATGGAAATCGCCACCGGCACCATCACCGTGCCACTGGCGCGCATGATGCCGCCGATGATCGCCTGGAAGCCGAACACCAACAGGCTCCAGAGCATGATGTGCAACAGGTGCCGGGCCATGGTCCGCGTCGCCTCTTCGGTGAGGAACGACGCCAGCAACCAATGCGACAGCAAGTACCCGAGCACCACCAGACCACCGGTCAGGCACACATTGATCATCAACCCGGTCTTCAAAATCGGCCCCATGCGCTCGATGCGCCCGGCCCCAATCGCCTGCGCCCCGAGAATCGACGCGGTAATCGCAATCGACAGCGCCGGGAACTGCACGTAATTGACGATCTGCGTCACCGCGCCATACGCCGCCGTCGCCTGGGAACCGTGCTGGTTCACCAGCGCCAGAATCACCAGCTCCGACAACGACAACACCACCATCTGCAACCCGGTGGGCAAACCGATACGCAACACCTTGCCGAGAATCGCCATGTCCAGCTTCATCGCCGCAAAGAACTCCCGGTCCGGCGCCAGCGGATGGCCCTTGCCAAGCAACCGCCACGCCAGCAGCCCCATCGCCACCAGGTTACCCACCAGCCCGGCAATCGCCGCACTCTGAATCCCCATCGGCGCAAAACCCAACCACCCGCGAATCAACGCCGGCGTCAGCGCCAACCCGACAATGGTCGACACCACCAGCGCCAACAACGGCGACAAGGTATCGCTCACCCCGCGCAACAACTGCGTGAACAACACAAACACCAACAACGACGGCATGATCCACAACATCACATGGGCATACGCCACCGCATCGTCCAGCACATCCGCCGGCGTCCCCAACCCCACCAACGCCGAACGCGCAAACACACTCCCCACCACCGCCGCCACCAACCCGATCAACACCCCCAACAACAACGTCGCTCCGGCAATCGCCTTCACCAGATGCGTCTCCCGCGCACCCCACGCCTGTCCGATCAACACACCCGCGCCGGCGCCGAGGCCGATCACCAGGGCGATGAAGAAAAACACGATGGGGAACATCCCCGACACCGCCGCCAGGGCTTGAGTGCCGAGCATCTGGCCGATGTAGATGCTGTTGACCGTGCCGGACATGGATTGCAGGAAGTTCGACAGGACCATTGGGGCGAGGAAAAGCAGGTAGGTTTTCCAGAGGGGGCGTTGGGGGGTTGGGGTTTGCATTCGGGAAGGTCCATCTCGACGGCGAGAGCGATGAGTAAGGATAGCGTGGGTGGCTGAAACCAAGGGGCGGTGAACATCTCAGGTCTGTGTTTATATTTCCAGCGACGTGATGGGAAAGGTCTGAGATTTCATCATCACTAGTCCTACACAAAGCTGGGAATGCCTCACCTTCCCGCGCTGATCTCATGCGGCTTATAGTTGGCGCCGTCGCCCAGAATGGCGATTCGGGTTTGGCGACCTGACAACAGAGAATGACCGACTGACGGCCTTGAGCCCAACAAACAGAGATCATTCAAAATGAATCGATACATGCCCCTCACCGGAATCGACCTGGTTCCGGCCTCCTTGCTCATCGACACCCAAGCCCCACTCGACGTCCTGCAAGCCATGGCGGATTACCGCATTCGCACGGTAACGCAGGTGTTGGAAAACATCGCCTACCGATCCGAACTCGGTTGCGACACGGTGGTGTTGGAGGACTTTGCCAAATTGCTGGTCATTCCATTGCGCGATGGTTGTGATTTGATGGATGTGATTGGTCGTCGGTTGCGGGCGCAGGCTGCGGAGTAAAGAAAAACGGGTGCTCTCGCGCCCGTTTTGTTGCTACTCCAGAAAAGGGTTGCCCCTCAGCTTGATTCGAGGCTGCGAAAAACCAATCAGGCGAAGATACTCAATATGCCCGTAACAAAGAGAAGAGCCGCTGCGACAGCGGCTCAACCTGGGAAACCTTCGATGATTTAAACGACTGGACAAGGGAACCGGACGACCACGAAATGATGGCTACTGCCACCGTTCTCTGGCACCTGCGTTCAGGTACTTGGTGCTGTCAGTCAAAGGTATATTTGCCTTCGAGCATGAATGCCGGCTCTCTCCAGTTGGGTCCTCTCACTACTATGCACCCATTATTTTTTATAAAACCGGCATCACACATTTTCTTGACAAGGTTCAATAGCCCTATGTTGTTCTCCACATGCGCCCAGTTAGCCCGATTATAAAGGCCATCAAGCCGAGGAAAGGAGATGCCCAATTCATTTTTGGTAAGAAATAGAATTACCTCTTCAGGCTTCTCGTTTAGTACGATGCTTTTTATGACGCTCATCGTTTTACTCCTCCAATTTGCTTGGACTCTCTGTCCGTTTGTTTGTTGTCTGCCTCTATAGCCTCGGGCGTGTAGAGTAATTCAAAATCATCTTTTAGCTTGTAGTCTTCCAGCGTCGCGGCGTGAGTATTGTTCCAAATAACACCGTCGTCATTCGGGTTTACACCGTCAACCACACCTAATGCTCTGAAACGTTCCAGCTCTCTGAGTTCATGAGTATAGAAGCGTTTGTCAGCATCTGTGATTACCAATTCACCCAGCAGAATTTTTTTCAAGCGAAAAATCATAATGGCATTGGCGTCCGAAGGACCAAAGCGTCCAGTATGTAATTTTACCAGGTCAATACCCGCCTGGGTCACGGTAGCACTTGTCCAATCGAGATCGAGGATTGGGCCTCCGGCTTTGGTGGGATTGAAAAATCGACCGCTGTATTTCCCCCTTGTGGTTGCTCCCTCATAAGGACTATTAAAAACAACGTAGATTGGCGGCAGACCGCTTTCAATCGGAAAGCAGTAAATGCAATCCCTGAAATCAGGCAATTCGACCGCGGGCAAGGTTTCAGGCTGCACAAGCAATGGCGACAGCGTAACTCCAGTGTAAGTCGGTACTTGTGCAGGTCGGGCGGGCGAAGTTGTCGAGCCGTTTCCCAAGTGAATAATTGGAAAACTGAGGATAATGGGCGGTGTATCGTTTGACGTGAAACTGTAGGCGCTGGTCGCTGGATCGAATGCCAATGCTCGCACTGGCACTTTTGCCGAGACACTCCCTCCAGCCGGGGTTGCAACTAGGGTGTATTGGTTAAGGTCGCCAAAAATCCGATAAGGAAGGTCAATGGTTCCTTCGGTAGCGGCGATTTCATTCAGGTTTGACGGCAGCTTCGGCAAAAAAGTGCTACCGGACAGTGTGAGAACTGTTTGAGGAAAGCGTTCGCCGTTTGCAAGAGCAGGTGAATAGAACAAGGCCCCGATCCCAACAGCAGTGGCCCGACTGATAAGTGCGCCCCCCACCCCTGCCAACAATTTAATGCCTCCATGGATCACTGCCCTGAAGGTCAAGCCGTCGGCGACATGGATGGCAATGGCACCCGCCACAGTTCCAGCCTCTGCGCCATTACCAATGGGTAACCTGTAGGTGTAAGCGACTTCGCCCCTTGCCAAGGCGCGATGAATGGCAGCGTCTGCAGTTGCAGAAGCGTCCTCCAGAATGGGGATGGCTTCGACAAGGATTCGTTTAACGTAGGCGGCAGTTAGCGATAATAGGAATTCTTCATAAAGGCTTAGTCGCAATGCCACATCTTCTTCTGCTTCCACATCCGCTGCAAATATCTCGGCACTTCTTTTGCTGTCTAGCGACAATGCGTCTACACCACTATATATTATTGCCTCCTGCCAACTCCTGTGCATTCTGACCCTTTGCAGAAGTTCAACGATGATCGCTTTCTTTTTTAAGGCAGCTTCCAACGCATTGAGCTCCTGCGTGTCAATGGCTGCGACTATGCGTTTTTCTAAATATTCTCGAACATTCGGTGCACCACCCGAAAAACTACTCTTTATCTGATCGTGCACCGAAAGCCCTACCGCCACCAACTTTTGGTATTCGTTGCCGGTGTTTTTGACACCCTCAATACTATGGGGCGTAGTAACCGTCGGGACAGCCCCATCCCAAAACAAAATACTATCGAAGCTTGAAGAAAAAACTTGGACTTCTGTAGCTTCAACCTGTCGAGACCCAGGCGTTATTAAAGATGAATAATGTGTAATTGGTTTTTGCATATAGCACTCCATGCAACAATATCAATTCCATAAAATAGACAGAACAAAAGTTATGCCGCAACAACGTAGCAATTTCAATATTTCAATATTTACTGCATACGTCGCGCACGAAAGATGATGGGCGGCAGTTGCGGGCGCAGGTGGGAGAGTGACTATATTTGGGTGTCGAAGGCGTCTGTGTTCTTCTTTTTGTCTGTCCTGAAACAGGTTTACACCTGTTTCACCCAGGCGCCCGAGGCACCACATCGAGCGTTTTGTATTTCAACGACAGCCCAGGACGGCGGGAGAGCAAAAGACTAGATCAGTCGGACAACAATGGCGATGACAACAAAGATTGCCAGTGCCAGGGCGGCACCGATGCCGAACGGCACCACAGTAGAGCGGATCGCGTTCGGGGCGGGACTACGCATCTCTTCGGCAAAAGCTGCAACGTCGCGGTGCAGTTGTTCAATGCTGGCTTGATTCGTAGGTTGTGTGGACATGCTGCTACTTCCTGTGTGGGTCACGAGTCGTGTCTGCTGTGGCGAGTACGAATGCTCAAAACTTCGCCCAAAGGCTGACAGCGGCGACGATAGCGGTCACCATACCAGCCCCCACCGCGATCGGGTACCAGAAGGTCTCTTGCCTGAGCTTGCGTTCTTCTGCCGTGAGTTTTCGGGTTTCGGCCATGGACCTTCGGATTTCGACTTGCAGTTTATCGAGCTCCAGATTGTCACGGTCGTTTTGTAGCATGGCTCATCCCTTCGGGCTTGCTGTTCAAAAGGTTTTCCCCGAACGGCCGGTGATCCCCCCCTTCTGCCCAGTCAATATTTCCCGTTTTTCACTTTTGGAATAGCGGGTTACTCCTGCCGAAGTTGTAGGCAAAATCCGAGAAGGGAGCCGAAAAAGAAAAGCTGATCGCTCACAACACATCCCCCAAAGTGCCAATTGACCCTGCCCACAGTCGATTAGCTAAACTTCATGAGTAAACCACTTCGCGAATCCCTGAAAACTCAGGAGGCGAACCATGAGCAAACAACCTCAACCCCAAAGCCGCTCCAACCCCCAGCCCAGATCCCGTCCGCTGGTGCCGAACCTGCCGAGCAAAACCGGCAACAAGTCCGGTGGCTTGCGCGGTAACTATCCGCCGAAGAAGTCGTAAGGACCTCGGGTGCACGACAGGCTTTGCAACAGCGATATCTCGCAGATCGATGAGCTCAACGGGCGGATTGTCACCACCCCCCGCGAACAGTCCACGGCGAGTTTCGAGATTGTCGGGCGCTTGCAGTCGGTGCAGAGCATTGCGCAGAACACGGCGGATGATGTGCAGACGCTGGCACTGAGCAGTCGGCGCTTGCCGCCTATTGCGACTCGGCTGGATGCGTTGGGGCGGACGTTTCATCAGTGATGTTCGACGCGGGAAGTTTTCCATTGGTCGAACCGATTTGATCTACAGAATCAACAAACCTATATTTGAGTCCATGGACTCAAGATAGGTATTGATCATGGCCGTCCCCCTGCAACCCCAATCCTTCAGCAAAAACCAATGCGTCACCGGCCTGCGCGCCGCCGTGAGCATTCTGGAAAAGTGGAAAGCCACCAGCGACCAGGCCTGTCGCATCTTGCGTATTTCCCGCAGCACCTACACCCGCGCCCGGCAGCGTGACCCGGATTGGGCGGTGGCGCTGGATGCGGACCAGATGCAGCGCATCAGCTTCGTGCTGAACATTCATTCGACGTTGCGGCTGGTGTTTGACAACCCGGATAACGTGTATGGCTTTGCCTCGATGGCCAACGACAACGAGTTTTTCAACGGGCGCTCGCCGCTGGAGATCATGGCGCAGGGCGACATGATTTCGCTGTATGAAACCTTCCGCCGCATCGACATGCTGCGGGGTGCGCAATGGTGATGGCGAGTGAGCTGACCGCGCTTGCCGGTCAGTCGTTGCAGGCTTATCGCCTGGTCAATTCGAAATTTCCGCCCATTGCGTTGTTTGATGACGTGGCGGACGCGGATGAGTTTGAGCTGTTGTTCGAAATTCAGGCGCTGACCAATCCGCGGTTGAAGAATGAGCTGGGTCAGCTTGAGTTGATTGCGCGCAGCGAGATTCCGTTCGGGATTGCGGGTTGCTCCTACGCGATTGCGCCATTCACCCACGTCAACCCGGCGGGTTCGCGCTTCAGTGACGGCAGTTTTGGCGTGTTGTACCTGGCGGACTCGATGGAAGCGGCACTGGCCGAGGTGCGGCATCATCAGGCTCTGTATTGGTCGAAGGTGCCGAGCCTGAACTATGAGCGTTTTGTGTTTCGGGGGTTGGCGTGTGCCTTTGGCGATGCAGGGATGAAGGATGCCACCGCCCTGCCGCTGACCGATCCGGTTTATGCGCCGGAAGATTACAGCAACGCCCGGCGCCTTGGCCTGGATGTTCGCAAGACAGGTTGCCCTGGACTGCGTTATCACTCGGTGCGGATGCCGGGCAGTCATTGTTGGGCGCTGATGACGCCGCGGCCTGTTTCGTCGATTGTGCAGACGGCGCATTACGAGATGGTCTGGAATGGGCAGATCACCAGCGTGAGTCAGATAAGCGAAGCTTAAACCCCGTTGTCAGGCACATGAAAACCTGTGGGAGCGAGCTTGCTCCGGGCGGCGTTCCGACGATTGCTGTGTGTCAATCGACACATATGTTGAATGTGAGACTGCCATCGCGAGCAAGCTCGCTCCCACATTAGGGGTGTTCGATCCATTGACTGCGTCGATAGTCACCATCATTTCAATGAAGTTCTCTTAAAAAATCCCCGGCGTAACATCTGCTCCATACCCACCCATCAGCACCCCGGAGCACACCATCATGAAACGCCAGACCCTCCTCAGCATCGCTTTCTCGGTTTTCGCAGTTAACGCTTTCGCCGCTACCTCTGCTCAACCTGTAGTCGCTGAAGGCGGCTCGGATCGTCTGATTGAAAGCCGCGTGGCCGAGGGTGGTTCCGATCGCCTGATCGAGAATCGTGTGGCCGAAGGTGGTTCGGATCGCCTGCTGGAAAACCGCGTCGCCGAAGGCGGTTCGGATCGTCTGATCGAAGGCCGCGCTGTCTGAATGCAGTGCTTTACCGCAGGACTCAACGAAAAGCCCGGCCTCACCCGCCGGGCTTTTTCGTGCGGGTCATCAATTCGTCCGTTGTTCATGCACTTTCGCGGATCGCGAGAGGCCAATCTTGATGGCGACCAGAATGGGCGCGGCAAAGACGAACAGCAGGGCCACGGCGAAGAACGCCGTATCGAAAGCAATCACCGTGGCCTGACCTGACAGCGCTTTGCCCAGCAGGCTGGTGGCTGCCCGGCCAGCGGCCACCTGATCCATGCCCTTCCCTGCCAGCATCGCGGTTGTGCTCATCAGCCGTTCGATGACCGCGAGCCCCCCTGGGGTGACGTTGGCGCCGAGGACCACGCCATTGCTGACAACCTGATGGTCGATCAAGGTCTGCAGCCCGGCGACGCCCATCAAGCCACCCAACTGACGCCCCGTATTGAACAGGCCGATGCCGCTGGCCAGGTTGCGGCTGTTGAGGTGACTGAAGGCGATCAGGGTGATCGACAGAAACAGGAAGCCAAGGCCCAGGCCGCGCAACAGGATGGCCGCCATCATGTCGCCGGCGCCGCTTTCGCTGGTGGAGCCGGACAGCATCCACATCGCCGCCATGATCAGCAGGATGCCCAAGGGCACGGTCGCCACCGGCGGCAGGCGGCGGACCTTGATCAACCAGGCAGCGATGAGCAACGAGCCGACAAAAAAACCGCCACTGGGCAACAGGAGCAGGCCTGCATCGGTCGGTGTGAACGCGAGTACCGACAGGGCGAACGCCGGGATCAGGTAGGCGCTGCCGAACAGGGCGGCACCGGCGATGAAACTGACGCAAAAGGCAAAGGTGAAATCGCTTGTTTTGAACAGGCTGAAGTCGAGCAGCCCCTGGCCGTTGGCCAAGACCTGTTGGCCGAGAAAGGCCAGCAGCGCGGCGCCGCCGATCACCGTCAGTATCAGGATCCGCGGCTCCTCGAACCAGTCCCAGCGGCTGCCCTGGCTGAGCACGTAGGTGAAGCAGAACAGCGCGGTACCGATCAGTGCACAGCCGAGCCAGTCAAACGGACGTTGCCGGATCCTGCCGGGCATGGGGTGGTCGGCGATGAGCAAGAGGCCGATCGCCGCCAGGGCCAGCGGCACCACACTGAAGAAAATCCAGGTCCAGGACTGGCTGTCGATCAACCACCCTTGCAGGGCCGGTGCGAGGGTCGCAGACGCGACCACGGCCGCCATGGCGAACAGGGCTTGCAGGATCGGCTGAAGGGCGCGCGGATAACCGCGAAAAATGAGCGCCTGACCCGCCACCAGCAGAGCACCGCCGGCGAAGCCTTGCAGGACGCGCAGTGCGATCAGCAGGTCCAGCCAGGCGGTAACGGCAGCCACGCAGCACGCCAGGCCCATGACCAGAGTGGCGCCGATGATCACGTTGCGCGCGCAAAACCGCTGCATCAGCCAAGGGGCAAGCATGAACCCGATCAGCTTGAACGCGATGTAGCCGACATCCAGCCAGGCGAACTCGTCAGGCGTGGCATAGGTGTCGCCGATGATGTCGCCGCGGCCGAGGGCGAGCACGGTGCTGGCGATCGCTTCCGTCAACGTCGCCAGCACGATTCCCGTAAAGAGCAAGACGCCGTTCCCGGTTCTGATGCTGCTCGGCGTGGCGCTGGCAAGGCTGTTCATGAGCCGGCCCCTTGCACAACTTCCACCCGCGCGGAGAGACCCGGCACGATGCGCCCCGGCAACGGATTGTGGGCCAGGCGAATCTTCACCGGCACGCGCTGCACGACACGCACAAAGTTCCCGGTGGCGTTGTCGGGCGGCAGCAGGCTGAACGCCGAGCCACTGCCCGGTGCAAAGCTGTCAACCACGCCATCGAGTGCCGCATCGGGGTAGCCATCGACCGTGACGCGCACAGGCTGACCGGGGCGGATATGTTCGAGCTGGGTTTCCTTGAAGTTCGCCACGATCCACACATCGTTGACCGGCACGATATCGAGCAGGGAGACGCCCGGCGTTACGAAACGGCCAAGGCGAACCTGACGGTTACCGACCACGCCATCCACCGGTGCGTGCACCACGGTGTGATCGAGATCGATCCGGGCGAGATCGCGCGCGGCCTGTGCTTGCGTCACGGCGGCCACCGCAGCCTCGCGCTCGGCCACAAACACCGCGATGCGTTGCTGTTGCGCCTCGACCGTTGCCGAAGCGGCCGAAACCGAGGCCACGGCTCTGGATTGCGCGGTGCCGGTTTCATCGACCAGGGCCTGGCTGACCGCATTGCTGACGATCAGTTTGCGGCTGCGGTCGTGGGTCTTGGCCGCCAGGCTCATGTCGGCGGTGGCCGAGCGCCTTTGTGCTTCGGCCTGCCTGATCAGCGCATGCTGAAGCTGGATCTGCGCATCGACATGGGTCAGGCGCGCCTGGGCGGCACTGACATTGGCCTCGGCTTGCGCA
The DNA here is from genome assembly GCF_056402155.1 of Pseudomonas sp. P4_C1. NCBI lineage: Bacteria > Pseudomonadati > Pseudomonadota > Gammaproteobacteria > Pseudomonadales > Pseudomonadaceae > Pseudomonas > Pseudomonas sp. P4_C1. Next base: position 26,170 of record NZ_JBFUHY010000075.1, on the reverse strand, counting down.
AGTCTGGCGCGGTAGTCGCGGTCATCGATACGAAACAGTACATCACCGGCACGCACGGTCTGGTTGTCCCGGGCCTCTACCGTCGTGACATAGCCGGCCACCTTGGCGGCGAGCGAGGTGACGTCCCCGCGGACATACGCGTTGTCGGTCGAAGTCACGCCACTGGAAAACGCCAGGGCTCCCCAAACCGCCACGACCATCAAGGCCGCGACACACAGCAACAGGCCGATGGTCTTGCGCTTGCTACGCCGCACCACGACCACAGGCGTTGCGCTACTTGCGTCTGTGGCAATGGCGGCCTTGTCCTGAAGCGAGTTCATTTTTTCATTTCCTGTTCAGTGCCAAGCACCAGGCAGCCACTGGGCGGCATGGCCTGCCGCCCGGCTGTCGAGCCTTCATGAGCGCGTTGACCGGCTCACTTCTTGAGAGGTGTTACGAGTACCTTTTCGTCGGTGTCGAGGACGAACACCGCCAACAGGCGCGCCGGTTGGGTGTCGCTGGCGTTGGCGCTGACCAGGTGCACGGAACCCGGCTCCTCTACGAAGTTTTCGCCGACGTTGTAGACCTTTTCCGGCTGGCCTTTGACCTGGATGCGAAACGAGCCCTCGAGCACCGTTGCATAGATGAAGGCCGTTTTCGGATGAGTGTGGGCCGGCGACGCAGCACCCGGCCCATACTCGACGACCACGCCTCTCATGCTCTTGCCGGGGATGTTGGGAATGGGACGGTCGAACACCACCGTGACCTTGCCGGGGGGCGCCTCGGCGGCCGACGCTGCGCTGATCGAGAGCGCGGCGAAGACAGCGGCCATTAGCAAACGGGTAACCATGGGATTTCTCCTGGATTCGTAGGGAAATGTGAGGGTGCGATCCGTTACTGCCCTGTCGACCGGGCTAGCCAGTCGTCGAAGCGGATCGCCCCCAGGCGTGCGTTCTTGCCGGTGACCAGCGATTGATCGTTGAGCACCGCGCCGAAGTAACGCGCATGCACGTCCGGTACGACCTTGCGGTTGTCCTGGGTCGCTCGCAGAAAGCGTCTGGCCAGCTCATCAATCGGCATGGTTTCCGGGCCGCCGACTTCAACGGTGCCATTAACCGGTGCTGCCAGTACGACATCGGCCAACGCCGCCACTACGTCGTCGGACGCAATCGGCTGGATCAGCGCCGGCGAAGCATGAATCTCATCGCCGACGGCGAACGACTGGACGATGCCGCCGGCAAACTCGGAGAACTGCGTGGCACGCACAATGGTGTAAGGCATGCCGGACGCCTTGATAAGGGCCTCCTGCGCGACTTTGGCCCGGAAATAGCCGGTATCGGGAAGCCGTTCGCTGCCGACAATCGACAGGGCGACGTGATGACGAACCCCGGCAGCGGCTTCGGCGGCCAGCAGGTTACGGCTCGACGTTTCGAAAAAATCGAGAACGGCCTGGTCCTCCCACGATGGCGCGTTCGCCACGTCGACCACCACATCAGCACCATCCATCGCTTCGGCCAGGCCTTCGCGGGTGATGCTGTTCACGCCCGTGCTGGGGCTGGCGGCGAGTGCGTCATGGCCGCGCTCGCGAAGGGTGTTCACAAGTTTCGATCCGATGAGGCCGGAGCCTCCGATGACGACGATCTTCATGGCTTTTCTCCACTTGTCGACTGCAAGGATTGCGTCGGTGTAGAGAAAGATTGCCTGCACGGGTGAGGCAAGTCCTTGCGTCTGGCTTGGGTTTGCCTTGGCGAACGCTTGGATTTATGTCCAAAAAAGAGGCTGTTCGTCCAGCATTCCCTGGCGCGGACGGTGCAGCGGGTGTCGAGCTGCCGTATCATCCTCCCCCAGTTACCAACCGCCAGCAGCCTGGGACACGGAGTTGAGGGCGCTTCGCCAGGGGATGCTCATCTTGTCATTCGCGTTTGAAGATTACGTACTCGATCAGGAGCGTCGGGAGCTGACCTTGCGCGGGCAGGTCGTGGCCGTCGGACCGCAGGTCTTCGACCTGTTGCTGCTGTTCGTCAACAATCCCGATCGGGTCCTCAGCAGGGACGAATTGCTCAAGGCGGTGTGGAGCGGCCGGATCGTTTCCGAATCGACGATCACCAGCCACATCAATGCGGTACGCAAGGCCATCGGCGATACCGGTGAGGAGCAGCGCCTGGTGCGCACCGTCGCCCGCAAGGGCTACCGCTTCGTTGGCCGGATCAATGGCGACATGACCGGGGAGGCGCGACAGCCTGACATCGATGAACGCTCGGCTGCTGCTGCTGCGAAACAAATCCCCTCCTCTACCCTTGCTCTCCCGGACAAACCCTCGATCACCGTCCTGCCCTTTCAGAACCTGAGCGGCGATCCGGAGCAGGAATACTTCGCCGATGGCGTCGTGGAGGACATCATCGCCGCCCTGTCGCGTATTCGCTGGCTGTTCGTCATCGCGCGCAATTCGAGCTTCACCTACAAGGGCCAGGCGGTGGACGCCCAGGGTGTTGGCCAGGAGCTGGGCGTTCGCTACGTGCTCGAAGGCAGCGTGCGCAAGTGCGGGAACAGGCTGCGCATTACCGGGCAACTGATCGACGCGACGAGCGGAGCGCACATCTGGGCGGAACGCTTCGAAGGCCTGCTTGACGATATCTTCGAGCTGCAGGACCAAATCACCGAGAGCGTCGTCGGCGCGATCGCGCCGCAACWGGAGCGGGCAGAAATCGAACGCGCCAAGCGCAAGCCGACGGAAAGCCTGGACGCCTATGACTACTACCTGCGCGGCATGGCAAAACTGCACAGCGGCAGCCGGGAAGCCATCGAGCAGGCGCTACCGATGTTCTACCAGGCCATCGAACTCGATGCGGAATTTGCCTCGGCCTATGGCATGGCCGCCTGGTGCCATTTCTGGCGCAAGCTCAATGGCTGGATGACCGACCGGCCTGCAGAAATCGCCGAGGGCATACGGCTGGCGCGTCTGGCGGTAGCCCTTGGCCGCGATGATGCGGTTGCACTGACGCGCGGCGGACATGCCCTTGCTCATCTCGCTGGCGAAGTCGACGGCGGCATTGCGCTGCTCGACCGGGCGCGCCTGCTCAATCCCAACCTCGCCCCCGCCTGGTTCCTGGGCGGTATCCTGCGGGCGCTGCACGGTGAAACGGACGCTGCCATCGAGCATTTGCAGCATGCCGTTCGCTTGAGTCCGCTGGATCCGGAAATGTTCAGGATGCAGGTCGGGATGGCGCTCGCGCATTTCTTCGCCGGGCACTTCGATACCGCTGCGGACTGGGCGGAAAAGGCCCTGGGCAACCTGCCCAGCCTGCTGGTCGCGGCAGCGCTGGTGGCGGCCAGTCATGCGCTCGGCGGTCAAATGGAAAAAGCGAAGTCGGCGATGCAGCGTCTGCAAAAGCTGGATTCGTCTTTGCGCCTGGGCACCCTCAAGGACTGGCTGCCCATTCAACGGCCCGAGGATTTCGCCCGTTTCATCGATGGACTGCGGCTGGCGGGGTTGCCCGAGTGAAGACGACCAGCCTTACCCTGTAGGAGCGAGCTTGCTCGCGATGGTCGTCAACGATGACGCGGGTTTTCTGATTAAACGCGGTGTCTTCAAGTCCATCGCGAGCAAGCTCGCTCCTACAGGGTAGGCTAAGCTATGAGCAACTCGTTGCTCACGATGCTCGGTTCTGCAGGTTTTGGGTTTTTCTGGAGAGCGTCTGCAACAGCTATCCCAGACTGGCCCAAACCTTTCACGCAGGATTGCCGTGATGACCGAGCCCCTCCTCAGCTTTGATGCACTCAAGCGCGCCGCGGCTGCCGGCGAAATCGATACCGTGCTGGTCTGCATGGTCGACATGCAGGGACGCCTGGTCGGCAAGCGCTTCCAGGTCGAGTTTTTCATCGACAGCGGCCACGAAGAAACCCACTGCTGCAACTACCTGCTGGCCGATGACATCGACATGGAGCCGGTGCCGGGTTATGCCGCGGCCAGTTGGAGCAAGGGTTACGGCGATTTCGTGCTCAAGCCCGACATGTCCACCCTGCGGCGCGTGCCCTGGCTTGAATGCACGGCGCTGGTGCTGTGCGACGTGCTCGATCATCACCATCGCCAGGACTTGCCCCACAGTCCGCGGGCGATTCTGAAAAAGCAGGTCGAGCGCCTGCGCGATCGCGGCTATACCGGCATGTTTGCCTCGGAACTCGAGTTCTATCTGTTCGATGAGAGCTACGAGGCGATCCACCAGCGCAACTATCACAAACCGAAAACCGCCGGCCATTACATCGAGGACTACAACATCCTGCAGACCACCCGCGAAGAGCCGGTGCTGCGGGCGATTCGCAAGCACTTGCAGGCCTCTGGCATTCCCGTGGAAAACTCCAAGGGTGAATGGGGCCCGGGACAGGAAGAGATCAACATCCGCTACGCCGATGCCATGACCATGGCCGACCACCACGTCATCATCAAACACGCCTGCAAAGAGATCGCGCAGTTGCAGGACAAGGCAATCACCTTCATGGCCAAGTGGCGCTACGACGCCGCCGGCTCCAGCAGCCACATCCATAATTCGTTGTGGGACAAGAACGCGAAGAAGCCGCTGTTCTTCGATGCGAAAGCCGAGTTCGGCATGTCGAAACTGATGCGGGCCTGGGTCGCCGGGCAGCTCAAGTACGCCAACGACATCACCTGTTTTCTCGCGCCCTACATCAACTCCTACAAGCGCTTCCAGGCCGGCACCTTTGCGCCGACGCGGGCAGTGTGGAGCCGCGACAATCGCACCGCCGGTTTTCGCCTGTGTGCCGAAGGCAGCAAGGCCATCCGCATCGAATGCCGCATCGGCGGTGCCGATCTCAATCCCTATCTGGCCTTCGCCGCATTGATCGCGGCGGGCCTCGCCGGTATCGACGAGCAGCTCGATCTCGCGCCGCCGTTCGAAGGTGACGCCTACCTCGATGAGCATTTGCCGGAAGTGTCCAAGACCCTGCGCGAGGCGAGCGCCGCTCTCAAGGCCTCAAGCATGTTGCGCGAGGCGTTCGGTGATGAGGTAGTCGACCATTACGTGCATACCGCCGAGTGGGAGCAGAAGGAGTACGACCGGCGAATCACCGACTGGGAATTGCAGCGCGGTTTCGAGCGCTATTGAGATCACCATGAAAGATAAGATCAAGATCATTTCCCCGGTCGATGGCCGGGTCTACGCCGAGCGTCACTGCACCAATATGGTCCAGCTCGATCAAGCGCTGAAAGCGGCAGCCGCCGCCCAGGCGCAATGGCAACGCCGACCACTGAGCGAACGCGCGGCGTTGTGCAGCGCTGCGGTGGACGCGATGCTCGCCATGACCACTGAAATCGTCCCGGAACTGGCTTGGCAAATGGGTCGACCGGTGTGTTTTGGCGCCGGCGAGCTGCGCGGTTTCGAGGAGCGCGCCCGGCATATGATCGCCATTGCGCCGCAAGCGCTGGCCGCTGTCGAGCCCGCGCCCGCAGCGGGCTTTCGCCGCTATATCAAACGCGAACCGCTGGGCACGGTGTTGGTGATCGCTCCGTGGAATTACCCGTACCTGACCGCGGTGAACACGATCATCCCGGCGCTGATGGCAGGCAACAGCGTAATCCTCAAGCACGCGTCGCAAACCCTGCTGGTGGGCGAGCGTTTTGCCGAGGCCTTTCGCCGCGCGAATCTGCCTGAAGGGCTGTTCCAGAACCTGGTGCTCAGTCATCTCTACACCGCTGCCGTCATCGTTTCCGGAGAGGTACAGCAGGTGAACTTCACCGGCTCGGTAGAGGCTGGCAAGGAAGTACAACACGCTACCTTCGCCAGCTTTCTCGGCATGGGCCTGGAGCTCGGTGGTAAAGACCCGGCCTACGTTCGGGCAGATGCCAATCTTGAGCACGCGGTGGAGAATCTGGTCGATGGCAGCTTCTTCAATTCCGGACAAAGCTGCTGCGCCGTGGAGCGCATCTACGTCGATCAGAAAATCTATCCGGCGTTTGTCGAACGCTTCGCCGCCCTGACCCGCCAATACGTGCTGGGCAATCCGCTGGACCCCACCACCACCCTCGGCCCGCTGGTTTCGCCGGCCGCCGCTGACTTTGTTCGCGGGCAGATTGCCGATGCGCTGGCCCAGGGCGCCAAAGCGCTGATCGATCCGCAGGCATTTCCCGCCGACGTACCGGGCAGCGCCTACCTCGCACCGCAAGTCCTGGTCGATGTCACTCATCAAATGTCGGTCATGCGCGACGAAAGCTTTGGCCCGGTGGTCGGCATCATGCCGGTGGCCAGCGATGAAGAAGCCATCGCCTTGATGAACGACAGTGAGTTCGGGCTCAGCGCTTCCATCTGGACCCGGGACCTCGCCGCGGCCGAACGCCTGGGCAACGAGATCGCCACCGGCACGGTGTTCATGAACCGCTGCGATTACCTGGACCCGGCTCTGGCCTGGACCGGCGTGAAGAACAGCGGGCGCGGCGTCACCCTGTCGCCACTGGGCTACGAGCACCTGACCCGGGCCAAATCCTTTCATCTGCGTCACGAGGTGTAGACCATGAACCTGACAGGAAACTGGAACTACCCCACGAGCGTTCGTTTCGGTGTCGGGCGCATCGCCGAACTGGCCGACGTCTGTCGCAGCCAGGGCATCCAGCGCCCCTTGCTGGTGACCGACAGTGGCCTGGCGCGCGCGCCGATCACCACGGCGGCGCTGGACGCGTTGCGCGCCGCCGGTCTTGGCGTGGCGCTGTTCTGTGATCTCAAGCCCAATCCGGTGGAAGCCAACCTGGCCGGAGGGCTCGACGCCTGGCGTGCCGGCCAGCACGATGGCGTGATCGCGTTCGGCGGCGGCAGTGGCCTGGACATGGGCAAGCTCATTGCCTTCATGAGCGGCCAGACCCGCCCGGTCTGGGATTTCGAAGACATCGGCGACTACTGGACCCGCGCCGACGACAGCCGCATCGCCCCGGTCATTGCCGTGCCGACCACGGCGGGAACCGGTTCCGAAGTCGGTCGTGCGGCGGTGATCATCGACGAGCGTACCCACACCAAACGCATCATCTTCCACCCGAAAATGATGCCGCGCGTGGTGATCAGCGACCCGGCCCTCACGGTCGGCATGCCGGCGAAAATAACCGCCGGCACCGGCATGGACGCGTTATCCCATTGCCTGGAAGCGTACTGCGCCCCCGGTTTTCACCCGTTGGCCGATGGCATTGCCGTGGAAGGCATGCGCCTGGTGGCCAACTCTCTGGTGAAGGCGGTACACATGCCGTCGGACCTCGAGGCGCGCGCGCAAATGCTCGCGGCGGCGGCGATGGGCGCCACTGCATTCCAGAAAGGCCTGGGCGGGATGCACGCGCTCTCGCATCCGGTGGGCGCGCTGTACGACACCCATCACGGCATGACCAATGCCACCTTCATGCCCTATGTCCTGCAGTTCAATCGTACGGCCATCGAGGAGCGCATCACCCGCCTGGCGGCGTACCTGCGCCTGCCCTCACCCGGCTTCGACAGTTTCATGGCCTTCGTCCTCAAGCTACGCAAGGACATCGGCGTGCCCCATACCCTGGTTGAACTGGGCGTGGATGACCGGCAAGCCGACCTGATCGCGGACATGGCGATAGTCGACCCCTCCGCTGGCGGCAACCCGTTGCCATTGACCCGGGACGGTGTGGCAAGGATTTTCGACGCGGCATTTCACGGCCGTCTGTAGGAGCGAGCCTGCTCGCGATGAACGTCAACGATGACGCGGGGAGCCTGACACCCCGCGTCATCCTCAAGTCCATCGTCGGAACGCCGCCCGGAGCAGGCTCGCTCCTACAGAAAACCAAGGTCGAGCCTACGGCGGCTCAGTTCGGCCTGTCCAAAACCTGAAGGGGCACACATCATGAACCCAGCAAGCCAGCCGGGCACCGAAGCGCAAGACAATGACGTCAAGGTGCTGCACAGCATGGGCTATGCCCAGCAACTCTCACGACGAATGGGGGTTTTCTCCAACTTTGCGATTTCCTTTTCGATCATCTGCATCCTCTCGGGTGGCATCAACTCGTTGGCCCAGGGCACCTCGGGCGCGGGGGGCATCTCCATCGGCATCGGCTGGCCGATCGGCTGCCTGATCTCCGGGGTATTCGCCATGGCCATGGCGCAGATTTCCTCGGCCTACCCCACCGCTGGCGGGCTGTACCACTGGGGCTCGATTCTCGGTAACCGCTTCACTGGCTGGCTGACCGCGTGGTTCAACCTGCTGGGGCTGGTCACGGTTCTGGGCGCAATCAACGTCGGTACCTATTACTTCTTTTTCGGCGCCTTCGGACCGGCTCTGGGCATGGAGGACACGACCACGGTCCGGGTGATTTTCCTGGCGATCCTCACCGGCCTGCAGGCCTTGTGCAACCACTTGGGCATCGGCCTGACGGCAAAGCTCACCGACTTCTCCGGCTACCTGATCTTCGCCACGGCGCTGGCCCTGACCATCGTCTGCCTGATGTCGGCGCCCAGCTACGAATTCGCGCGGTTGTGGACCTTCAACAACTATTCCGGCGAGGTGGGCGGCAGCGTCTGGCCGCAGGTCTCCAACGGCTGGATTTTCATGCTCGGCCTGCTGTTGCCGATCTACACCATCACCGGCTACGACGCCTCTGCGCATACCTCCGAGGAAACCCGCAACGCGGCCATGTCGGTGCCGCGCGGCATGGTCATGTCGGTGGTCTGGTCGTTGCTGTTCGGCTGGCTGATGCTCAGCGCGTTCGTGCTGATGCTGCCGAGCATGGACGAGGCGGCCAAGCAAGGCTGGAACGTGTTTTTCTGGGCGATGAACACCCAGGTCAACCCGACATTGAAGCTTGCGCTTTACGTGGCGATTTTCATCTCGCAGGTGCTCTGCGGGCTGGCCACGGTCACCTCGGTTTCGCGCATGATCTTCGCCTTCTCCCGGGACGGCGGCCTGCCCTGCTCCAAAGCCCTGGCCTCGGTCTCATCGACCCATCGCAGCCCGGTCGCGGCGATCTGGACCGGTGCCACCCTCGCGGTGTTGTTCGACTGGGGATCGTCGGTGATCTCCGTCGGGGCAACGCCGGTCTATACGATCGTGGTGTCCTGCACGGTGATCTTCCTGTTCTTCTCCTTCGCCATTCCCATCGTGCTCGGCCTGTTTACCTTTGGGACTGCGAAGTGGCCGACCATGGGGCCGTGGAACATGGGCCGTTTCTGGTACTCGGTGTTCGCAATTCTCTCGATCCTGTCGATGATCATCATTTTCGTCATCGGCATCCAGCCACCGAACGATTGGGCGCTGTACATCACCATCGGCTTCCTGGTGCTGACCGCCATCGTCTGGTTCGGTTTTGAAGCGCGGCGGTTCCAGGGGCCGCCGGTGGGCGACATGATCGTCAAGCGCCAGGCTGAAATTGCTGCGGCGGAAGCGGCGTTGGACCGCAAATAGCGCGAGCAATGAGTAACCTGTGGGAGCGAGCTTGCTCGCGATGGCGGACTGTCAGGCACCCCTTGTGTGACTGTCCAACCGTCATCGCGAGCAAGCTCGCTCCCACAAGGTTTGTGGTGTTCCAACGATTGACTGACTGGAATTAGCCGCATCTGCCGGGCTTTTTTGTATGGCAATGATTTATCCTGTGCCTGCGACTTCACCCCGGAGACACCTGTGCCCGCCCTCACCGCCCGCGAGGTTTATCAGCAATTGCGTGATGCCGCCCAGGGCATTCGCACAGTCCAGCGTCTTGATGATCAATACGCGTCGCGCCCTGTGGAAGTCGACATCGACGGCTGGCGCCTGACCCTCGAAGTCGACGCCGGTCACTTGCGCCACTGCCTGCACGGCCAAAGCCCCGATGGCCGCGAGTATGCGTTCGACAGCGGGCAGCGCTTCGGTACCGACCCGGTGAGTTTGCTCAGCACCTGGGAGCTGGCGCAGATTGAGCGGCTGCTGGCCTGAATCCTTCGCAACCTGTCGTTCCCTGGCCGCACTTGTGATACACAACCCGGAGTGATTTTCGCGTCCAAGGAGGTTCTGCCCATGCCCCGTTCCCCACGCCTGCCGTACTGGCTGGCCTGCACCCTGCTCGGCTTGTTCGCTGGCTGTGTGCAAGCAGACACGCCGCCCCCCGCACCTGATGCCTTGCAACCCTTGCTGGCGACGATGAATGAGCGGTTGTACATCAGTGAGCAGGTGGCGCTGACCAAGTGGGACAGCGGCAAACCGGTCCAGGACAACGCCCGGGAAGCGCAAGTCATCGCCAACGCGCGCGCGCAAGCCACCCAGCGCAAGCTCGACCCCGACGATGTCGCCGACCTGATCGCCGCCCAGATCGAAGCCAGCAAACTGGTGCAATACGGCCGGCTCGCGCAATGGCAAGCGGCGCACAAAGCACCGGACACGCCACGGCCGGACCTCATTAACGACATCCGGCCCAAGCTCGACAAGCTGCAAAATCTGCTGCTCCAGCAGTACGCCGATTTCCTGCCCTACCGCAAAGACCCGAACTGCCCGCAATGGCTGGCCACCGAACGCTCCGCACTGATCAAGGATTACCTGCATGACCAGGCGATGATTCGTGCGACCGGGGAGCTGTGTATTGTTGGGCGATAACGTCAAATGAGCCAGGTTGAAACCCTCGCTAAAATCCTCCTCGGCCCGCTGTTGCTGGTGCAGGGCCTGTACACGCGGCGGATGACGCCCGAGCCGGGCTTGATGGCCAGCAATGGGCCGACGATGCCGCCAGGGTGATCGACCAACGCTTTCGCACCACAACAATAAAAAACAGGAGTTGAAGATGTCCGAGCTGAACCTGAACCCCAATGTCGCAGCGTCCCTGAAGCAGTGGCATGCGATGATCGGCAACCGCGACTTGAGCGGCTTGCCTGAATTGCTCGATCCGCAGGCGGTGTTCCGTTCGCCAATGGCACACACGCCGTATCCCGGGGCGCCAGTGGTGTCGATGATCCTCAACACGGTCATGAACGTGTTCGAGGACTTTGCCTATCACCGCGAACTGGCGACGGCGGACGGCTTGAACGTGATTCTCGAGTTCGGCGCCAAAGTCGGCGAGAAAGAGCTCAAGGGCATCGACATGATCCGCTTCAACGAACAGGGCAGGATTGTCGAGTTTGAAGTGATGGTGCGGCCGCTCAGTGGCTTGCAGGCGCTGGGTGAGGAAATGGGGCGGCGCCTCGGTGCTTATCTGAAAGCCAGCAAGGCCTGACTTCCTGATTCACCCAAAATCCCTGTAGGAGCGAGCCTGCTCGCGATGGCGGCGGAGTGTCAGTCAATATGTTGTTCACTGACCCACCGCCATCGCGAGCAGGCTCGCTCCCACAGGTTTTGTGTAAAGCCTGGAATCGTCACACCATCGGCGCAGATTGCGTCGATGTCGAACTGCCCCCCTTGCGCTACGGGTAGAGTTCGGACAGCAGGTCGATCATTGCGCCGGGAAGGTTTGCAGGTAGGCCAGCAGGTCTTCGATTTTTTCCGGGTCGCTGAGGCCCCAGAAAATCATGCGGGTGCCGGGCACGACTTGCTTCGGCGCTTCGAGGTAGGCGATCAGGGTTTCGCGGTCCCAGACCAGGTTGGCGGACTTCATCGCGTCGGAATACACGTAGTCCGTGGTGACGGCGGAATGGCGACCAATCACGCCATTGAGCTGCGGGCCAAAGAAGGCGCGAGCCGATTCGCCGATCTGGTGGCAGCCGCTGCAGAGGCGTTTGAACACTTTTTCCCCGGCCTGGACATCGCCCGCAGCAAGGGTGGGAGTGCTGAGCAGGCCTGCGGTGAGCGCCAGGGCGAAGGTCAGGGCGGCGATTTTCTTCATGTTCCGTTTCCAGGCTGCGAGTGCTCGCTATTGGAACATGCCAGCTGAGGATATCCAAAACGGTCAGGTGGACACCGCCCAATGTAGGAGCGAGCCTGCTCGCGATTACGGTCTGTCAGGCACCTTTGATGTCGACTGGCACTCCCTCATCGCGAGCAGGCTCGCTCCCACAGGGTTCTGTGTACTGAGTTACTTTTTGGTTCGGGAGGTATTGAGCTCAATGGCTGCCTGAATCAACACCGTCAGCGCCGCTTCATCGATCCGCTCACCCTCGCGGATATCGATGGCACGCCGGGTATTGCCTTCCAGGCTTGCGTTGAACAATTTCGACGGATCATCCAGCGAAGCGCCCTTGGCGAAGGTCATCTTCACCACTTGCTTGTAGGTCTCGCCGGTGCAAATGATGCCGGCATGGGACCACACCGGCACGCCCCGCCACTTCCATTCTTCAATCACTTCGGGGTCGGCCTGGCGGATGATCTTGCGGACGTGGGCCAGGGTTTCGCCGCGCCAGTCGGCCAGTTCCCGGATTCGTTCGTCGATCAGCGTCGAGGCTTCGTTTGTTTCAACATTTTCCGTTTTCATCACCGTTTCGACCCTCATCATGATGGTTGTGACCGATGAGGGTAGACGGTGTCCGAAGGTTTTCAGGAATCGCTGACTGACGGCGCCTGGGGCACGGGGCGGGTTTTCACGGTGACGAACATTTTGATGCGGTCGCCGATTTCCTGGAGGGTATGGCGGAACGGGTCGTGTCTTTCGCTGATGGTCGGGTCTTCGAAGCTCCAGACCATCACTTCACCGGTAAACGGCATGCGTGAGGCCTCTTCGGAGGACTTGTCGCACAGGGTGACGACGTAGTCGAACGCCTGGCCTTCGAAATCCTCGAGGGACTTGCTGCGCAAGCCGCTGGCATCGACACCGATGTGATCGAGGGATTCGAACGTGCGTGGATCGATCTCGCTGGCCTCGAGCCCGGCGCTGAAGGCCTGGAAGTCGTCAGGATCAATGTGACGCAACAGGGCTTCGGCCATGGGTGAACGGACATCGTTTCGGGCGCAGACAAACAGCACGCGACGGGGGTCGGTCATGGGTTTACCTCGGCTGGCGGACTTTAGTGTTTGTTCATCAATCCATGCAGCACGCCGAACCGCAGACCCGGCTCAGACGCAATCATATGCGTGATCCCGAACACCTTGAACGCCGCCAGCATCACCGCCAGGCCACCGGGCAAGATGCTCAGGCGATGGGTGGGCAAACCGGCCAGCTTGAGGTGTTTCACATGTTTGACTTCCAGCAGGCGCAACGACAGGCGCAACAGGCCACCGTAGGTGATGCCGCTCTGGTGGTCATCATTCAAGCCATTGGCCTTGAGCACCTTGGCCAGCATCCGCGCCGTCCCGGAAGAACCGATCGCCTGCTGCCAGCCCATGGTGCGGTAACGGCGGGCAATGCGTTCGAATTGCACGGTGGCCGCGCGCTCGGCCTCCAGCAGCGCTTCGGCCACGATCCGCCCGCCATGGAAGTAACGCGCACCGAAGGTGCCGCTGCCGATGGCAATGCTCTCGGTGACCAGCAGCTGGTCGCCACGGCCGATGATCATCTCCGTGGAGCCACCGCCGATATCCACCACCAGCCGCATGGTTTGCGCCGGCAAGGTGTGGGCCACGCCGGCGTAGACCAGTTGCGCCTCTTCGTGACCGGAAATGACGTCGATGCGAAAGCCCAGGTGGCGTTCGGCACTGGCCAGGAACAGCGGCGCGTTGTCCGCTTCGCGTACCGCGCTGGTGGCCACCGCCCGCACGCGCCCGGCCTCGAAACCGCGCAGTTTCTTGCCGAATCGCGCCAGCGCCTGCCAGCCACGGTCCAGCGCCAACTCATCGAGCGCCCCGCCCTGCAGGCCTTCGGCCAGACGTACCGGTTCACGCAGGGTTTTCACTTCCTGGATGACCATCTGCTGGTTCCGTCTCACCGACTGGCCAATCATCAGGCGAAACGCATTGGAACCCAGGTCGATGGCGGCAAACAGCGGGGCGTCTTTCATAGGGGGTTCCTTGCACATTCATCTGCCGGCGGACTGGCGGCCGTCGGGTACTCAAGACGGATTGCGAGGATCTTGCCATGGCTTCGATGACACCCAGATGACACCGCCTGGCATCACCACTTCGTAACAAACTGTGACCAGGATCGGCCGTACCACCCATGACGCGAGTGTCTCACCATGCTTTCCAATCAGGACACCTTGATCCAGCGCATCCACCGCGAGCTGCTCGATATCAGTGACGAGGAGCTGGAACTGGAATTATCGGAAGACGGGCACAACCTGGACGCACTGTTCGATGAACACATCGAGGATGGCAGCGAGAAAGAAGCCCGACGTCGCTACTTCGCCGAACTGTTTCGCCTGCAAGGCGAACTGGTGAAACTGCAGAGTTGGGTGGTGAAAACCGGGCACAAGGTGGTGATCCTGTTCGAAGGCCGCGATGCCGCCGGCAAGGGTGGCGTGATCAAGCGCATCACCCAGCGCCTCAACCCTCGGGTCTGCCGGGTGGCCGCCCTGCCCGCGCCCAACGACCGCGAGCGCACGCAGTGGTATTTCCAGCGCTACGTATCGCACTTGCCCGCCGCCGGGGAAATCGTGCTGTTCGACCGCAGCTGGTACAACCGCGCCGGGGTCGAGAAGGTCATGGGGTTCTGCAATGACGACCAGTACGAAGAGTTCTTCCGCACCGTGCCGGAATTCGAACGCATGCTCGCCCGCTCCGGCATCCAGTTGATCAAGTACTGGTTCTCGATTTCCGACCAGGAACAGAACCTGCGCTTTCTCAGCCGCATTCACGACCCGCTCAAGCAGTGGAAGCTCAGCCCCATGGACCTGGAGTCGCGCCGTCGCTGGGAGGCCTACACCAAGGCCAAGGAAATCATGCTCGAGCGCACCCACATCGCCGAAGCGCCCTGGTGGGTGGTGCAGGCCGACGACAAGAAGAAGGCCCGCCTCAACTGCATCCATCACCTGCTCAGCCAGATGCCTTATGAAGAAGTCGAACTGYCGATGATCGAACTGCCCCAGCGCGAGCGCCAGAAAGACTACTCACGGGGACCTGTACCGCAGGAAATCATCGTGCCGGAGGTTTACTGACTCAACACAATTAGTCGGCAGTCAGCGAATTAACGGCATCCTGATGAATGGCCATCAAGCCGTCATCGAATCGTCATGAGCCGGGCGCCATACTCAAGTCATTCAATGCGTGCTTTAACTTTCTGCTGCCAATTCTGGTGGCTTTTTTTTGCCTGAAATTCTGCTTACAGACACTCCTGCGCCGCACGCTCGAACGTCGACGGCACGAACGCCGACGCCAGCAACTTGCGTTCGTACAGGAACACCTTGCCGCCGTTCGAGGCCTTGTAGGTTTCAAGCACGTTGTCCGCCGCCACTTTGCTCGATACGACGATCCGGTAGCTGCGCTGGGTCTGGGACACCGTGGGCGCCAGCGCATCGTGCTGCAACTTCGGCACCACGCAATGGGTGTACTCCTCGGGCGACTTGCTGGTCTGCAAGGTCAGCGTCGGATCGTTCGGCGTGGCACAACCGGCCAGCAGCAGCGAGGCGAAGGCCAGGGTGGGGGCAAAAAAAGTGCGCATGAATCAGGTCCTGAAAAGAAATCAACGGTGATTTGGGTTGCCCGCCGCTCAATGGTCGTCGAGCTAATTAATTGATTGCTGCGGTTAATCCGGCTGATACCAGCGCCTTCAACGACGCATCGAACTGTTTCAGCGCGGTCAGTTGCAGGTCGCGTTGCTGTTCGATTTGCGCGGCGATCTCGGGGGCGGCCTTGTCATGCACCCACACCGACGGCAGTTGTTTTTCCACCGCGCTTTCGGCCTTGCCGATGTACTGCAAGTTGGCGTCGTAGAACCGCGCGGCGAAACGCGCCTCGACCCGATCGTTACGCTGGGTCAGCAACTGGTTGTGGGTATCGAGCATCACCACCACATCGGGATGGGCGTGCACCAGGGCATCGAGGTTGTCGTAGACGGTCACCGACAGAAAGGTGTGGTGCAGCGAACTCATCAGCCAGTCGATGGCCAGTTGCGGATCGGAGCTGTTGACGAACGCCTGGCGAATCCGCGCATCCAGTGCGTTCTTCGCGCCGTTCACCGCCACCGAGTGGTATTGCTCAAGGTATTGCAGGTTTTCCACGGTGTCTTCGCTGTAAAGCACTCCGACCGTCTGCCCGTATTGCAACCCGCCCTGGCTCCCAGTGATGGGCGGCAGATGGCAGGTGCGCGCGTCTTCGGCAAAGGCCGATGTGGTGGATGCAACGCTGCCCAGCAACAGGGCAATCACAGCCAGTCGGGTCAAGATTTTCATCGCGCGGGTTCCTTGAGCAGCGTGTTCAATGCAGGCGATTTTCCGCCTTTGCGCAAAAAACAGAACTTGCGATTCTTGATGGTGACTATTGACTGAACCGATAGTGCGGGGCCGCTAGCGCATGCCTCTGGCGTAAACTTACCGGTCAATGTCGAACAAGCGGCTGTGCCGGGCGCCCACGGTTGATTACAGTGGCGACTGCCCTCAAAACCTGATCAAGGAACGAAACAATGGTGACCTGCTACCTCAAATACGTGCTCGATCCCTACCAGCTCGAAGCGTTCGAACACTACGGCAAGTTGTGGATTCCCCTGGTGGAAAAGTTCGGCGGCCAGCACCACGGCTACTTTTTGCCCTCGGAGGGCGCCAACAACATCGCCCTGGCGCTGTTCACCTTCCCCAGCCTGGCAGCGTACGAACATTACCGGCAGCAGTCGATGAACGATCCAGAGTGCATCGCGGCGTTCAAGTACGCCGAAGAGAAGAAATTCATCCTCAGCTACGAGCGTTCGTTCATGCGGCCGGTGTTTGGCTGACTGGATCGCTGAGTCAGTCTTTTTTCAGATCCAGGCAGTAAGTGTAGTAACCGGGGTCGCGCACCCAGCCCTGGGATTCATACAGGCGCTGGGCGGTGAGGTTGTCGGTGGCGGTTTCCAGGGTCATGCCTTTGCCGCCGGCCAGCTTCGCAAAATCCCGGGCGGTGTTCATCAGCAATGTGCCGACGCCTTTGCCCCGGGCAGCGGGCGTGGTGAACAGATCACCGAGCAGCCAGGTGCGGTGGGCGTCGATCGAGGAAAAGGTCGGGAACAGCTGGACGAAGCCGAGGTTTTCACCGTCGCTGTCCCGGGCAAGAAAAATCACCGACTCATCCCGGGCGATGCGCTCGGCGATGAAGGCGCGCGATTGCGAAAGGTTCGACGGCTGCTTGTAGAACATCCGGTAGGCGTCAAACAAAGGGGTGATCTGGTCGATGTGCGATGCGTCGGCGCGCAGGGCCTGAATAGCCATGAGGGTGCTCCATTGCGGTCTCAAGGAATTACAGACTAGCAATGGCAGCTGAACAGCGACGTAAAATTTTATGGGGCACCGCTGCCCCCCTGTAGGAGTGAGCCTGCTCGCGATAGCGGTCTGTCAGTCAACATCGCTATTGAATCTGATGGCCTCATCGCGAGCAGGCTCGCTCCTACATTGGATTGCGGGTTGCGGTCAGACCCGCACGTTACGACCTGGCAGCGAAGTACGCTGGCTGCTCTCCCAGCCCTCGACCAGCCCCACTGGCACATCCGACGCCGGCAGCATCTTCACGCCACGCACCAGATCGGACGCCCGTTCGGCGAGCATGATGGTCGGCGCATTGAGGTTGCCGTTCGGCTCGGTCGGGAACACCGACGAATCGATCACCCGCAGCCCGGCGATACCGTGCACGCGCAATTCGGAATCGACCACCGCCATGTCGTCCTCGCCCATGCGGCACGAACCGCACGGATGGTAGGTGCTTTCCAGGTTGTCACGCACGAAGGCGTCGAGGTCTTCATCGCTGGTCACCTGCGCACCCGGGGCGATTTCGCCATCGCGGAAGCGGTCCATGGCTTTCTGGCCGATGATCTCGCGGGTCAGGCGAATGCAGCGGCGGAAGCCTTCGCGGTCCTCTTCCCGCTCCAGATAGTTGAAGCGGATTTCCGGATGCTCGTACGGATCGGCCGAACGCACCCGCACATAGCCACGGCTTTTGGGTTTGTTCGGGCCGGTCAGCACCATGAAGCCGTGGCCCTTGATCGGCTTGTTGCCGTCGTAGCGCATCGCCGCCGGCAGGAAGTGGAACTGGATGTCCGGCCAGCGCAGGCCCTTCTCGGAGCGGATGAAACCACCGGCCTCGAAGTGGTTGGTGGCGCCCAGGCCGTCCTTGAACAGCAGCCAGCGCAGACCGATCATCAGCTTGCTCAGCGGGTCCATCTTGTTGTTGAGGGTCACCGGTTCCTTGCAGCCGAACTGGATGTACACCTCGGCATGATCCTGCAGGTTCTCCCCTACGCCCGGCAGGTCATGGCGCACGCCGATCCCGGCCTTGCGCAGCACGTTCGCCGGGCCGATGCCCGAGCGTTGCAGCAGGTGCGGCGAGCCGATCGGCCCGGACGAGATCAGCACTTCGCGGTTGCAATACACCTGGTGGGTCTGGCCACCGTGGTCATACATGACGCCCACCGCCCGCTTGCCTTCGAGGATGATCTGGCGGGTCATCGCATGGGTGATCACCGTCAGGTTCGGACGGCCCATGGCCGGGCGCAGATAGGCGTTCGCCGTGGAGCAGCGCACGCCGTTCTTCACGGTCATGTGCATGGCGCCGAAACCTTCCTGCATGTAGCCGTTGCAGTCTTCTGTCTTGATGTAGCCCGCCTCCGCACCGGCTTCGACCCAGGCACCGTACAGCGGGTTTTTCATGTGGTTACCGTTGGTGGTGTGCAGCGGCCCGGTCTGCCCGCGATAGCTGTCGCCGCCCGACTCGTAGCTCTCGGCACGCTTGAAGTACGGCAGGCAGTTGCGATAGCCCCAGCCTTCGGCACCCAGGGATTCCCACTCGTCAAAGTCCAGCGCGTGACCACGGATGTACACCAGGCCGTTGATCGACGACGAGCCGCCCAGCACCTTGCCCCGTGGGCAGTGAATGCGTCGGCCGTTGAGGTGGGTCTCCGGCTCGGTTTCGTAGCGCCAGTTGTACTTCTTGGTGTTCATCGGGATCGAGAATGCGCTCGGCATCTGGATCACTACGCTCTTGTCACTGCCGCCGAATTCCAGGACCAGTACCGAGGTGGCCGGGTCTTCGCTCAGGCGGTTGGCCAACACACAACCCGCCGAGCCTGCGCCAATGATGATGTAGTCGTATTTTTGCGTAGACATTTTTTGCGTGGTCATAGTTATCTCCCGACCGTCGATTCAGTGAATACCCGCGGTGGCTGCTGTTTGTGGGTCAGCGTGTCGCCGGTGGTGTATTGCGGGGAGTTTTTCTCAATCTGCTGGATCACCGCTTCTTCACGTTTCAGATCGATCGAGCGGCTCAGCCAGTAGTACGCCAGGCCCGACACGATCAGCCCGACCAGCCAGGCGATGTCGATGCTGCCCAGCGCCTTGGCGAGCGGGCCGACATACACCTCGCGTTGTTCAACGCCGTCGAAGATGTAGAAGAACGGGATCATCGAGATAAAACCGATGGCGTAGGCGGCGATACCGCGCAGTCCCCAGCTGCCGTAGATGTTGCCGTGGGGCATGAAGAAGTGCGGGATGGCGTAGCGGCCCTTGCGCACGAAGAAGTAGTCGGTGAGGTTGACCGAAGTCCAGGGCACCAGGAAGTACAGCATCACCACCAGGTAGATCCCCAGCACCGACAGGCCTTTGCCGGAACTCTGGATGCTCAGGGCCACGCCCAGTTGCAGCAGGATCACGAAGCCGATGGCCAGGATGCGTGCCTTGCGTGTTGGCTCAATGTGCTTGATCGAATCGACGCAGGTCAGCGTGGTCAGCTTGGCGCTGTAGATGTTCATCGCGATCACCGGCAGGAACGCCAGAATGGTGACCACCACCACCGCCGTGCCCACCAGCGGCGACACGGTGTTGCCGACTTGCCCCAGGGCCACCAGCACGTCAGTGGAGTGCAGGTGATCGGCCAGCCAGCCGCCGACGGAGATCATCCACGCACCGGACAGCGACGCCCCGAGGAACACCACGGCGATCAGCTTGCCGCTGGAGGTGTTTTTCGGCAGGTAGCGCGAATAGTCCGACACATAAGGCGCATAGGCGATGTTGTAGCTGGCGGCCGCCGCAAACTGCGCGATGAAACCGGTCCAGTTGAAACCCAGCGGCTCCCGGGCCACTTCACCCTCCGCGAGTGCCGGCAGCACTGCATCCGGCACCCAGCCCATCACCACCGCCACAGTCACCAGGCCATACAGCGGCAGCGACAGATACAGCGCCCATTTGAAGCTGCGGTGCATCCAGTCGTGGCCGAGAATCGCCAGCACCGCCGCCGGTATGGTTACCGCCACCGCGATCACCGCGGGGTTGAACCCGAATAGCGTATGCAGCCCCTGCATCATCAGCACCAGGTTGACGATGTTGAAGCCGGCGAACACGAACAGCGTTGCGAGCAGTACCAAAATCACCCCGCGATAGCCGAACTGCGCGCGGGACTGGATCATCTGCGGCAAGCCAAGGTGCGGGCCCTGGGAGCCGTGAAACGCCATGAACAGCGTGCCGAACATGATACCCAGCGTGCCGGCCAGCGTGGTCCAGAGCGCGGTCAGGCCGACGCTCGGGCCAACGAAGCCGATGGTCATGGTGAAGAAAGTGAAGTTGCCGAGAAACCAGAACGGGCCCTGGCTCGACAGTTTGTCGGTGCGCTCGTTCTCGGGGATGAAGTCAATCGAATGCCCCTCGACGACGGATTTTTCGTCGAGGCTGGACACGCTCGTGGCGGACTTGGCGTTAGTGTTCATGATGGACTCTTATTGTTGGAAGATCATGACGAGATAACCGCGTTCTTTCGGGCCACAGGTACAGTGTTGCCCGTGCCTACCTGGCGTTGTTGCAGATGCCTTATTGGAACGAATCAAAACGCAAAACCTGTAGGAGCGAGCCTGCTCGCGATAGCGGTGTGTCAGACACATCACTTTCAGCTGAAAAACCGCTATCGCGAGCAGGCTCGCTCCTACAAGGGAAAGCGTCAGCTTGGTAAGGTGATCCACACCGCCTTGGTTTCGAGCAGGTAATCGAGCTGCTCGGCGCCCAGGTCCTTGCCGAATCCGGACTGTTTGTAGCCACCGAACGGCATCGACGGGTCGAGGGTGCCGTGGGCGTTGACGTAGACCGAGCCTGCTTTCAAGCGTGGAATCAGGCTGTGCACCTTGCCCAGGTCGTTGGAATACAGTGCCGCCGCCAGGCCGTAAGGCGAGTCGTTGGCCAGGGCCAGCGCTTCTTCCTCGTCGTCGAACGGTGCGGTGACCAGCACCGGGCCGAAGATTTCTTCCTGGACAATGCGCATGTCGTTGCGGCAATTGGCGAAGATGGTCGGCTCGACGAAGAAGCCAGGGCCATCGACCGGTTGGCCGCCGTAGACCAGTTCGGCGCCTTCGGCCTTGCCGGTTTCGATGTACTCGGTCACGCGCTGCTTTTGCAGGGCCGAAACCAGCGGGCCGATGAAGCAATCAGGATCCAGGCCCGGAGCCATTTTCAGGGTGCGCGTGTAGGCGATCAGCTCACGCAGGAATTCGTCGTAGACACTGCTATGAATATAGGCCCGTGTACCGGCGTCGCATACCTGCCCGGAGTTGAAAAACACGCCGTTGGCGACCGCTTGGGCGGCGGCCGGGATGTCGGCATCGGCGCAGACGATGACCGGTGATTTACCACCGAGTTCGAGGGTCAGGCGCTTCATGTCATCCAGCGCTGCGCGACCGACAGTCTGGCCGACCGGGGTCGAGCCGGTGAAGGTCAGTTTGTCGATGCCCGGGTGAGTGGCCATGGCCGCACCGACCACGCTGCCGCGCCCGGTGACGATGTTGATCACGCCATCCGGAATGCCCGCTTCCTGCACCAGCTCAGCGAAACGCAGGGCTGACAACGAGGTCAGTTCGGCGGGTTTGACCACCACGGTGCAACCGGTCGCCAGCGCCGCGCCGAGCTTCCAGGCCATGGTTTGCAGCGGGAAGTTCCACGGCACGATGGCGCCGACTACGCCGACCGCTTCCTTGCGGGTATAGGCCAGGTAGTTGCCCGGTAGCGAAGGTTCGACGGTACGGCCATGCAGCTTTGTGGCCCAACCGGCGAAGTAACGCAGGGTATCGACGGTGCCCTGGATGTCCACGTCCTTGGCGAAGGCAACCGATTTGCCCATGTCGATGGATTCGATTTCCGCCAGTTCAGCAGCGTTCTGCTCAATCAGGTCGGCCAGGCGCTGCATCATGCGTTCGCGTTCCGCCGGTTTGGCCTGACGCCAGGCGCCGCCGTCGAACTGGGCGCGTGCGGCTTGCACGGCGCGGTCCAGATCATCGGTGGTGCCCATGGGAATGCGGCTGATCAGGCCTTCGGTCGAAGGTTCGATCACATCGGAGGTCTGGCCGTCGCTGGCTTCGACCCAGGCACCGCCGATGAACATTTTCTGGACCTTGCTGAGGAAGGTCTGGGTGGCTTCGCTGACGCCGAATTTCTGCAGGTAACTTTTGACGATCGTGTCCATTTTTGTTCTCTCTGCCCGGCAGTCAGAGCCTGCCGGGTCTCTGGTTTCGATGATCAGGCTGATGCGGCTTCGCTCTCGGCGGCTGCCCGCACCTTGCCACGCTCGTGGAAGATGAAACCGATGCTGTTGAGCAGCAGTTGCGCGGCCAGGATCGAGGTCATGCCGGTCGGGTCGTAGACCGGCGCCACTTCCACCAGGTCCATGCCGACGATGTTGCCTTTGCTGCGCTTGGCCAGGGCCTGGATGATTTCCAGCACTTCGTAGTAGAGGAAGCCGCCGTGGCTCGGGGTGCCGGTGCCGGGGGCGATGGACGGGTCGAAACCGTCGATGTCGATGGTGATGTAGTAGTTGATGTCCTCCGGGATCAGCGCCAGCACTCCCTCGACGCCAAGGCGACGCACGTCACGCACCGAGAGGATTTTCGAGCCGGCTTCATGGGCCGCTTCGTAGTCGTCACGGTTGGATGACGACACGTTGCGGATGCCCATTTGGGTCATGCCGACAATGTGGTTCATTTCCGAGGCGCGGCGCAGCGGGTTGCCGTGGCCGTAGCGCACGCCGTGGCGTTCGTCGACGAAATCCAGGTGGGCATCGAAGTGAATGATGTGGATCGGGCCGCGGCCTTCGAAGGCCTTGATCACTGGCGCATGCACCGAGTGGTCGCCGCCGAGTACTACCGGCATCACGCCGGCATCGAGGATCTTGCGCACGGCGTATTCGGTGTTCTTGTTGCTGGTGGCCATGTCGGTGTGGACGATGTCGGCATCACCGACGTCGACCATGCGCACGTCCGACGCGGTGAGGTACATCACGTCATCTTCGTGGTCGTAGGCGCCGGCGTGGCCGAAGGAAAACAGCGTCGATGCTTCGCGAATCCCGCGTGGTCCGAAGCGTGCGCCGGAGCGCCACTGGGTGCCCATGTCGTTGGGCACGCCGAGCACCGCGACGTCGGCATCCAGTGCATCCCAATCGGTGCACACCGGGGATTTGCCAAAGGTGCAATGACCCACGAATGGCAGGTTCAGGCGACCGGATTCATAACCGTTGTTCGACATTTCTAGCCTCTCCACTTCTTGTTATCGGCTTGACGGACTGCAAGGCGACCGCCGTTGGAAAGACTATGGGCGCAGGTTTTCGTGGAAAAAATGCTAAACATCAGATACTCATATCGGCATTCCCGATGCATCCACAGGCCGGAGGTCCAAGATGATCCAGCTGCACGATGTCGACCTGAAACTGCTCAGGGTGTTTGCCACGATCGTCCGCTGCGGCGGTTTCTCGGCCGCGCAGGCGGCGCTCAATGCCGGGCAGTCGACCATCAGCGAACAGATGACCCATCTGGAAACCCGTCTCGGGGTAAAGCTGTGCCAGCGCGGGCGCAGCGGCTTCCGCCTGACCGAGCAAGGCGTGGCGATTCATGAAGCCACCCAGCGCCTGTTGTCGGCGGTGGAAAACTTCTGCATGGATGCCGACGTGCTCAAGCAGCACATCAGCGGCAAGCTCAACCTGGGGATCATCGACACCACGATTACCGATCCTGACTCGCCGATTCCACGCACCACCCAGCGCTTCGTCTCCCGTGGGCATGACGTGCACCTGAACGTGTACGTCGGTACCCCGGCAGAACTTGAAGAGCGGGTGCTCGACGGTCGCCTGCACCTGGCCATCGGGCACTTTCCGATCCATGTGCCGGGGCTGCTGCAATCACCGCTGTACCAGGAAGCGCTCGGTTTGTATTGCGGGCGGCGTCACCCGTTGTACGGCAGCCACGCCGAAGGTGAGGAACTGCTCGAAGAAGTCGCTGCGGGGCGGATCGTCGTGCGCGGCTACATGCAGCAATACGACCTCGAACACCTGGGCGTCAGCAAGGCGGCCGCCACCGTGGACAACATCGAAGCCACGGCGATCCTGATCATTTCCGGCGCCTACCTGGGTTTTCTGCCTGAGCACTTCGCCACCCAGTGGGTCAAGAGCGGCGAGATGCACCAGTTGGCCCCCGGGAGTCTGCGTTTGAAATCGCCGTTCGACGTGATCACCCGTCGCGGCACGGCACCGCCACCGATCCTCCAGGCGTTCCTCGAGGACCTGGCCGCCAGCGCCCGTAAAACCGGCCAGCCGTGATGTGACGCTCGCCAAATTCAAATTTTGCCGGGCATACTGATTCGGTTCTCCAACCTTGCAGGCCCGTCATGCGCATCCACGTCACCTTCATCGACCGCGTCGGCATCACCCAGGAAGTGCTGGCCCTGCTCGGTGGACGCAGTTTCAACCTGGACGCCGTGGAGATGGTGCCGCCGAACGTCTACATCGACGCGCCGACCCTCGGCGCCGAGGTGCTCGAAGAATTGCGCGAGGCACTTTTCGACGTGCGCGGCGTGCAAGCGGTGACCATGGTCGACATCCTTCCGGGGCAACGCCGGCGCCTGCAACTGGACGCGTTGCTGGCAGCCAGTTCTGACCCGGTGCTGGCGGTGGATGACCGAGGTCACGTGCTGCTGGCCAACCCGGCGCTGATCGCACTCTGCGGCCGCGAACCGGCCGGTGAATCGCTGACCGCGCTGTTCGACGATGCCGATCTGCAACGCACCCTGATCGCTCAGCATTTTCGCCTGCCGATGCACGAGGTCAGCCTTGGCGGCCAGACGCTGCTGCTCGACGCGATGCCGATCACCGACGCCGGCGCCCTGCTCACCCTGTACCAACCCAACCGCATTGGCGAACGCCTGTCGGCGCTGCACCATGACCATGCCGAAGGCTTCGATGCGCTGCTTGGCGAATCGCCGCCGATCCGCGCGCTCAAGGCCCGTGCGCAACGGGTGGCGGCCCTTGATGCGCCGCTCTTGATCCAGGGTGAAACCGGCACCGGCAAGGAGTTGGTGGCCCGCGCCTGCCATGCCATCAGCCCACGGCACGATGCGCCGTTTCTGGCTCTGAACTGCGCGGCACTGCCGGAGAGCCTGGCCGAAAGCGAGCTGTTCGGCTACGCCCCCGGCGCCTTCACTGGCGCGCAACGGGGCGGCAAGCTCGGCCTGCTGGAACTGGCCGATCAGGGCACAGTGTTTCTCGATGAAGTGGGGGAAATGTCGCCCTATCTGCAGGCCAAGTTGCTGCGTTTTTTGAGCGATGGCTGCTTCCGTCGGGTCGGTGGCGACAAAGAGGTCCGGGTCAATGTGCGGGTGCTCAGCGCGACCCACCGCGACCTGGAAAAAATGGTCGCCGAAGGGCGTTTTCGCGAAGACCTGTTCTACCGCCTCAACGTACTCAACCTGCAAGTGCCGCCGTTGCGCGAACGCGGTCACGACATCCTGCTGATGGCCAATCACTTCATGCAACAGGCCTGCGCGCAGATCCAGCGACCGACGTGTCGTCTGGCACCGAGCACCTTCAGCGCCCTGCTCGGCAACCGCTGGCCGGGCAACGTGCGGCAACTGCAGAACGTGATCTTTCGCGCGGCGGCGATTTGCGAAAACCCGCTGGTGGACATCGACGACCTGGACATCGCCCGCACGGCAGTGGAGCGGCAGAATGACGGCGAAGTCGGCAGCCTGGAAGAGGCTGTGGGCGACTTTGAGAAGAATCTGCTGGAACAGCTGTATCGCAGCTATCCGTCCAGCCGGTTGCTGGCGGCGCGGTTGCAGACTTCCCATAGCGCGATTGCCATTCGCTTGCGCAAGTACGGGATTCCCAACAAGCCCTGAGCTATCTGTCGGAACACATTTTCACTGACAACACATTCCCCTGTGGGAGCGAGCTTGCTCGCGATAGCGGTATGACAGTCACATTGATATTGACTGACACTCCC
>NZ_JBFUHY010000074.1:0-24878 GCF_056402155.1 Pseudomonas sp. P4_C1 | reverse complement strand
TGTAGGAGTGAGCCTGCTCGCGATAAGAGCGACGCGGTCTTGTTGACTCAACGCCGCAGATAAGACCCGAAATCAATATCCCCGGCACTCAGGATCGCCTGCACCCGGTTGTGCACGTTGAGCTTGCGCAGGATCGCCGAGACGTGGGCCTTGACCGTGGTCTCGGCGATTTCCAGGGTGTAGGCGATCTGCTTGTTCGATTCGCCCTTGGTCATGCGTTCCAGCACCTGCAGTTGCTTGCGGGTCAGGGCCTGGAGCAGTTCGGGCGGAAAGCTCGGGGTGTCATTCATGCGCCGGTGGGTGCTGCTTTTGGCGGTGCGGATGATGTCCGGAGGCAGGTAGACATTGCCATTGAGAATCTGCTGGATGGCGTCGGTCATCTGGGCGCGGGGTGACGATTTGGTGATGAAACCCACCGCACCGTAGGTGATGGCTTGCAGCACGATCTGTTTGTCTTGCTCGGCGGAAACAATCACCACCGGAATGGTCGGCGCTTCGTTGCGCAGGTTGATCAGGCCATTGAGCCCGTGCATCCCGGGCATGTTCAGGTCGAGCAGGATCAGGTCCAGGTCGTCGTGTTCCTGGGTCAGGGCCAGGGCGCTGTCCAGGTCAGCGGTTTCCATCACTTCGCTGCCGGCAAAACCGTCGCTGATGACGTTGTGGATGGCTTCGCGAAACAGCGGGTGATCGTCGGCAATCAGGATTTTGTACATGGCCTTTCACCTCATTATTTTGATTATGGTGTGGCAACAACACGCACGCGTAAAGCTCAGGGAAAGGGTTCGGGCTGGGCTGGCGAAACCGGCAACCTGGCCGCTTGCCAGGCGTCCAGGCCATCGCGATACCAATACAGAGTCTTGTAGCCCATGGTGGCTGCGCGCTTGACCGCATTCCAGCTCAACCAGCAGTCGGAGCGGCAATAGAAGACCAGCGGTTGCGCCGGGTCGCCGGCGGTCAGCTTTTTAAGGTTGGCGGCGAAATAGTTCTGCCATTGCGGCGTCAGGTCGCCGTCCCCGGTATTGGCCAGCCAGTGGCTGCCGGGCAGGTTTTCATGGGGCTGGTCTTCGATGAATTGCCCTTGCAGCCACTGACGGCGGTAGACGTCGATCAGCACCGGGCGCGGGGTTTGATTGAGCAGGGTTTGCAGGGCGGGGGTGTCGACGATGGTTGCGCCTTGCAGTTGTTCCGGCGTCGGGCTGCGGTACAGGCCGATGCGATAACCCTCGGCGGAGAACAGCGCTGTGTCGGCCTGCGCGGTGCTCAGCAGCAGGCCCAGCGACAGGGCGGCGAGAGCAGGGCGCAACAGGCAACGTCGGGCACGTGGCATGGGTTCAGTCCTTATAGTTATGGACCTATTACATGCCAGTCGGGGGGGCGTTGGGAATGCGACGATAGACAGGGAAACCAGTACTAAAGTAGTAATTTCACGATGTTCAATGGAGATCAACTGTGGGAGATCCCCTGTGGGAGCGAGCTTGCTCGCGATATCGGTCTTTCAGTTAAATCATCGCTCGATGTTCGGCCGCTATCGCGAGCAAGCTCGCTCCCACAGGGGGATGTAGTTACCCGGCTTTGCGCAGGGCCGCATGCTGCGGGTTGAAGGTCAGCACGGCGAGCAACGCGAACAGCAACGTCAGCCCCGTGCACACCGCCAGCGCCAGCGGATTGAAGCGTTCATACAGGGCGAAACGCACCAGCTCTACCGCATGGGTGAACGGATTCACCGCGCACAGCCAGTACAGCCACTCGCTGGCCTCGCGCATCTTCCACAGCGGATACAGCGCCGATGACAGGAAAAACAGCGGGAAGATCACGAAATTCATCACCCCGGCAAAGTTCTCCAGCTGGCGGATCGCGTTCGACAGCAACAGGCCCAGGGCGCTGAGCAGCAACGCCACCAGCAGCAAGGCCGGCAACGCCAGCAACAGGCCCATGGCCGGTGGCCGCACGCCGTAGACCCAGGCAATCGCCAGGAACGCATACACCTGCAACAGCGAAATCAGCGACGTGGCCAACAGTTTGCTGCACAGCAGAAAGGTGCGCGGCAGGGGGCTGGTCAGCAGCACGCGCATGCTGCCCATCTCGCGGTCGTAGACCATCGACAGTGAGCCCTGCATGCCGTTGAACAGCAGGATCATGCAGGCCAGCCCGGGAATGATGTAGACCTCATAGGGAATGTAGGTGTCGTAGGGCTCGATGATTGCAATTCCCAGCGCTGCGCGAAAACCGGCGGCGAACACCAGCAGCCACAACAGCGGCCGCACCAGGGCGCTGAGGAATCGAGTGCGTTGCAGCACAAAACGCAGCCATTCGCGCAGCACGATACCGCTAAAGCATTGCCAGTAAGCGTTCATTGGGCAGCTCCTGATGTTGTCAGGCGAGTGAAGGCCGAACCGAGGTCACCGCCGTGTTCCTGGCTCAGGGCATCGGCCTGTCCGCTGGCCACCAGCCGGCCTTGATGCAGGATCAGCAGGTCATCCCTGGGCTGTACTTCATCGAGCAGGTGGGTGGTCCAGAGTACGCAGATGCGCTCTTCGCGACACAGGCTGCGGATGTGCTGGTTGAGCGCCAGGCGACTCGCCGGGTCGAGGCCGACACTGGCTTCATCGAGCAGCAACAGGCGCGGCTCATGCAACAGGGCTCGGGCAATTTCCACCCGGCGACGATGGCCACCATTGAGTTCACGCACCCGTTCGCGGCGGCGTTCGGTCAGGGCCTGGCGGGCCAGTTCGGCGTCGACCCGAAGGTCGGTCTGACGCCGGGACAGGCCATGCAATGCGGCGTGATAACGCAGGTTCTGCTCGACGCTGAGGTCCAGGTCCAGGGTGCTTTGCTGAAACACTACGCCCAATTGCCTGAGTGCCGGGCGTGCCGCGCTGCGCAATGAATTGCCACCGACGCGGATCTCGCCTTGCTGCAGATCATAGAGCCGGGTCAGCAGGGCAATCAGGGTCGACTTGCCCGCGCCGTTGGGGCCCAGCAGCGCGGCGAAACGCCCGGGTTCCAGGCTGAAACTCACCTTGCGCAAGGCCTCTCGGGCGCCGTAGGCAAAACCCAGGTCACTGACTTCAAGGGCGTTCATGGCGTCACCACCACGCCCCAGGGGTAGCGCCCGACTTTCACCGATTTGTTGACCTTGAGGCTGTCGACGTCGATCACCGAGACATCGCCGCTGACGCCGTTGGTGGCCAGCAATTGCTTCTGATCCGGGGTGAATGCCATTTGCCAGACCCGTCGACCCACCAGCAGGTAATCGACAATCTCGAAGGTTTTGGCGTCGACCACCGCGACGTGATTGGCCGGGCCGAGGGCGACGAAAGCGTATTTTCCATCGGCGCTGAGCTTGATGCCCACCGGTTGCACCTTGTCCGGGTGCACGCCCTTGATCTGGAAGTTCAGGGTCTTGAGCACGTTGCGGCTGGCCACATCGAGAATGGTCACGGTACCGCCGATTTCCGCCGAGGCCCAGAGCCGGGCACCATCGGGGGAGAACTCGACGAAGCGCGGGCGCTGGTCCACCAGGGTGCTGTCGGCCAGGGTCTGGGTGCTGGTGTCGATCCAGTGCAGCATGTTGGTGGTTTCGCTGGTGTTGACTGCCCACTTGCCGTCGGGGCTCACCGCCATGCCTTCGGGTTCGACGCCGACGTTGATCTGGCCGAGCACCTTGGAGGTGTCGGTGTCAATCACCGTGACCAGCGCATCGTCTTCGTTGGAAACGTACAACCAGCGGTTGTTGGGGTGCAGGGCGAATTGTTCGGGGTCCTTGCCCGAAGGCAACTCCTTGATGATCTTGCGTGTGGCCACGTCCATCACCTGGACCCGGTCCGAGTCACTGGCGCAGATGTACAGCAGCTTGTTGTCATGGGACAGCAGCAGGCCGCGGGGGCGCTGGCCGACGGGCAGGGTGTCGGTGACTTGCAGGGTCTGCAGGTCGATCAGGCTCAGGCTGTTGTCCTTTTCGTTGGAGACCCAGGCAGTGCTGGCAACGGCATGGCCAGCGGCGAGGAGCAAGGCGCAAGAGAGCAGGGTGCGGCGCATGGCGGATTCCTTGTTGTCGTGATTATCGGATCAGGGAAAACGGCAACTGACCTCGGGTTTGTCGTAGCCCAGGCTGTCCATCTCGTTGAAGGGGTGCAGAAAGCCGTCCTGGGGTGACGTACTGACCAGCGCCCGGGGCTGGATGATGGGAATCGGCTGGCGCAACTGGCCGTTCCACGACCGGTAGCTGAGCTTGCGGCCCTTGAACCCGTCGAGGGGCAACTGGTCGCTGATTTCCAGCGTGCGGATCGCCATCGGCTCGGCCTGGCGCAGTTTGCTCACGGCGCTGGCGATACTGCGCACGGCCATCCAGGCTGCGAAATCACGGTCATTCATCCAGCGCCCGGTCAGGGCTTCGAAGCGTTTTTGCAGCTGCGCGGCGCCGTAGGTTTCGACGGTCTTGTGCCAGCCCACCGGGGTCAGGCCCTGGGTGCCGGCGACCGGGCGCGGGTACCAGGTCTGGTAGGGCACGTATTCACCGAAGTCGCCGCGTTCATCGGCCACCAGTACCACGTCGTACTCGGCAGTCTGGGTGAACAGCGGCATATCCGCCTGGGCGCTGCGGCGTTGGTCGTTATCAAAACTCCAGGTTTTTTCCGCCACCAGTTGCAAGCCGAAGCGCTTTGCCCCGCGGCGCAGGGCAGCGGCATAGGCTTGATCGTCCGGGGTCGGGCCGACAATCAGCAGCGCCCGCTGCCATTTGCGCAGCACCAGAAACTGCGCCAGTGCATCGGCGAGCATCGCCCGGCTCGGCAAGGTATGCAGCACGTTCGCCAGGCAATCGGTGGTGCGCAGGCTGTCATCGGGGCTACCGGCGTTGAACAGCAGGCTGTCGGGCAGCGCTGCACTCAATTGGCGCAGGCTGGTGGCGGGGGCATTGACCACAAACAGGCGCAGGCCTTGTTCATGCTGCGCCTTTGCCGCTTCGAGCAAGGCCTCGGGGCTGTCGACACTGGCGCTGACCAGGTTGTAGCCGTGGTTGAGAAAACGCCCGGTGCTGTTGCTGTCGGTGATCGCCAGTTCGGCGCCGCGCAGCCCGGCATCGGTGGGCTCGGGGATGACGTTCGACATTACCGGGCCTGGGTCGGGGCGGTAACCCAGATAGCCGATCCGCACCTGCAAGGGCGCATCGGCGGCCTGGCTCTGGGTGGCCAGGCCGGCGGCGCAGGCAATCGCCAGCAGGTAGATCAGGGCGTAAGGGGCAAGCTGGCGCATAAGGCTCTCCATGACCGTCAGCGCCAGCATAGAAATCCCCTGAGGCTGAGGAAATATGCAGAAAGTACCGGTGGTGTCCATCCGGCGCCTTACTACCAAGGGACTAGGTGGCGACCACCAAAGCAGCATGGGGTGAGTGCGATACCGTTTCTAAGATGGCTGCCATAGCCTCTGCCAAGAGGTTTTGCGTGCAATCCAGAGGGCATAACAATGACAACAATACGCAACGCCTTGCTCGTGACCGGGCTATTGGCCGGTCTTATCAGCGCAGGTTCCGTGTGGGCCCACGGCAACGTGGTCCCGCAAGCCGTGGCCACCCCGGGGCTGACCCCGATCAAGGACGCCGGCGTGCAGCTCGATGCCGATGGCTGGGCCGCGGTGAACCCGTATCGCACCACCCCGGAACACGACAAGGCAGTGGAAATCGGCGCCTCGGCCTACACCCAGAACTGCGCGGCCTGTCATGGCCTGGAAGCCAAGTCCGGCGGTATCGCCCCCGACTTGCGCATGCTCGATGTCGGTGAGGCGGGCGATGAATGGTTCGCCGAACGGGTGCGCCATGGCGCGGTGCGCGACGGCCGGGTGTACATGCCGAAGATGGCCGACTACCTGAGCCAGGAAGCCTTGTGGGCGGTGCGCACTTATCTGGACACTGTGCACGTCGAGGAGTGACCCATGCGCCTGCTCGCGGTGTTGATCAGCGCTCTGTGGCTGTGCTGCCAGACGGCGCAGGCGCAGGTTCGCAATTACGACGAAATGATCGCCGCCGGGGAGCTGAAGGTGGCGGTCTACAAGGACTTCGCCCCCTACAGCTTTGAACGCGCCGGAAAGCCCCAGGGTGTCGATGTCGAACTCGCCGAGGCCCTGGCCAAGGCGCTCGGCGTGCGCCTGACACTGATCTGGGCACCGGCCGGGGAAAAGCTCGACGACGACCTGCGCGATTACATCTGGCGTGCCAGTGCCTTGCACAACCAGCAGCTGGCCGACCTGATGATGCGCGTGCCTTATGACCGTGACTACGCGCAGAAGCGCAACGAGTTCGGCGAACTGGTCAACGGCCAAGTGGTTTTGTTCGGTCCGTACCAGAACGAACAATGGCAGGTGGCCTATGACCGCCGGCGGCTGGACAAGGTCGCCAGCGTCGCGGTGTTCGAGCAACACCCGATTGGTGTCGAAGTCGACAGCGTGCCGTCGTTCTACCTGACCTCGGTGTTCAACGGCATGCTCGCCGGCAAGACCCATCACTATCCCGGCGTGCCCCAGGCGTTTGCCGCGATGAAGGCTGGTGAGGTCGACGCGGTGATGGCCATGCGCGGCGAAATCGACTGGCAGGTCCATGAAGCGGCCGACCCGCAAGTGGCGCTGGCAGAAAACGCCTACCCGAACATGGGCAAGCAGCTCTGGGAGATCGGCATGGCGGTGCACGAAAGCAACCGTCAGCTGGCCTATGCCGTGGACGAGGCGCTCGAAGGCCTGATCCGCGAGGGCTCGGTGAAGACCATCTACGGCCATTACGGCCTGCGTTACGACGTGCCCGAGATGTATCAATAAGGAGCAGGCGATGAAATGGCGAGGGAGTTGTCTGTTGGCCTGCTGGTTAAGCCTGGCGGCACAGGCCGCCGAAATCGATCCCGGCAAAGACCCGGTGCCATCGGTGATGTGGGCCTTCTATCACCAGCAGTTTCTCGGCAATGCGCCGTTCGTTTTCGATGAGCGGGTCAAGCTGCTGGCGCCGCCGTTTGCCGAAGATGCCCGGCAGGTGCCGCTGGAGATCGACGCCCGGGCGTTCAACGGCGAGGTGGTGAAAATTCTCGCCTGGGCCGAGCTGAACCCATTGCCGAAAATCGTCGACTTCCAGCCACTGAATTCGGTTTTGCCGTGGCTGTCGTTGCGCATTCGCATCGAACAGGCCACGCCCTTGCGCGCGGCGGTGTTGACCCGCGACGGCGTGTGGCATGTCGGTTCGACCCTGATCGACGCAGCAGGTGGCGGTTGCACCGCGCCGAGCGTGGTACGCAGCCAGCCGGGTTGGGAGGAGCACATCGGCGAAGTGCTCGGTGGGCGTTATCCCCGGGGTGAGTTCAGCCGCTTGCGTTTGCAGGTGGCCCATCCCATGGACAACGGCATGGTCAGCGGCATTCCGGAATTCTTCATCAACCATGCCGAGTTGCGCGACCACAACGAGCAAGTGCTGGCCCGGCTGGAGCTGTTTCCGGCGGTCAGCGAAAACCCCAACCTGGCCTTCGACATCGTGGGGGCAGGGCAAACGCGCCTGCTGCTACGGGACAACAGCGGCAATGAGTTCGATGCGTCGATACTCTGACCCAAAGAAGCGTGACCCCAAGAAGCGTGACCCCAAGGAGCGTGGCATGCGCTGGATCCTGTTGATGGTGTTAAGCGTCAGTCTGCCGGCCCTGGCCGATCTCGACTACTCACTCAAGCCCCGGCAGATCGCCCCGGACACCTGGCTGCTGGAAGGCAGCACCGATAATTTCGCCAAGGCCAACGGCGGCAACATCGTCAACACCGCGTTTATCGTTACTGAACGCGGTGTGGTGGTGATCGACACCGGCCCGTCCAGGCGTTACGGCGAAGCGCTGCGCAAGGTCATTGCCGCCATTACCGACAAGCCGGTGATCGAGGTCTTGCTGACCCATCACCACCCGGACCATGTGCTGGGTAATCAGGCCTTCAGCGACGTGCCGATCGGTGCCTTGGCCGGCACCACCGAGCTGTTGCACCGGCAAGGCGATGCCATGGCCGAGAATATGTACCGGATGGTCGGCGACTGGATGCGCGGCACCGAAGTGGTGCTGCCGACGCAGACGCTGACACCCGGCGTGAAAAGTTTTGGGAATCACGATCTGCGTCTGCTGAGCCTGGGTGGGCATACGGGCGCGGATCTGGCTATTCTCGACCAGCAAACCGGCGTGCTGTTTGCCGGGGACCTGGTGTTTTATCAGCGAGCGCTGACCACTCCCAACAGTCCGGGGTTGTCGCAGTGGCTGGCGGATATCGCGACCCTGCAAGGCTTGCCCTGGACGCTGATCGTGCCGGGCCATGGGCCGGTGGCGAGCGATCCACAACCCTTCGAGCAAATGCGCGATTACCTGACCTGGCTCGATCAGCTCATGCGCGACGGCGCCGCCAATGGCAGCGACATGGCCGAGATGATCCGCAGCCCCATCCCTGAACGCTTCGCCGGGATCAACCTGAGCCGCTACGAACTGATCCGTAGCGTCAGTCATCTGTACCCGCGCTACGAGCGCGAGCGGATGACGCGGGTGGATTCTGCCGCACGAAAGTGAGCAAACACAGACCCCCTGTGGGAGCGAGCTTGCTCGCGATGAGGCCGGCACATCCAGCATCATTATTGCCTGACCTGCCGCCATCGCGAGCAAGCTCGCTCCCACAGGATTGGGGGTGATTCACAATCCTGTGTTTTCTCACCCACCCTGTACCAAGGAACTAGCAATCTCCTCATTGCGGGCAATTGTTGCCGGGGCGGCGGCGCTCAAGAATCTGCACCAGACCGGGAAAATTTTCCGGACATAACAAAAATCCGCAGAGGAAGCCGTCATGACTCAACCCGCACGTCGCCAGCCCTTCGTCCTGAGCCTGCTGCTCAGTGCCATGCTGTTGTCCGGCCAGGCATTGGCCGGGGTTTCCGACCAGGACATTCTCCAGGACCCGAAGAACCCGGAGCAGGTCGTGACCAACGGCCTCGGCGTTCAGGGGCAGCGCTACAGTCCGCTGGATATTCTCAACGTCGACAACGTCAAGGAGCTGCGACCGGCCTGGGCGTTTTCCTTCGGCGGTGAAAAACAGCGTGGCCAGCAAGCGCAGCCGATGGTCAAGGACGGCGTGATGTACATGACCGGTTCCTACTCGCGGGTGTTCGCCGTGGATGCGCGCACCGGCAAGAAACTCTGGCAATACGATGCGCGCCTGCCCGATGACATCCGCCCTTGCTGCGACGTGATCAACCGTGGCGTCGCGCTGTATGGCGACCTGGTGATTTTCGGCACCCTCGACGCCAAGCTCGTGGCGCTGAACAAGGACACCGGCAAGGTGGTGTGGAGCAAGAAAGTCGCCGACCACAAGGAAGGCTACTCGATCAGTGCCGCRCCGCTGGTGATCAACGGCAAGCTGATTACCGGAGTGGCCGGTGGCGAGTTTGGCGTGGTGGGCAAGATCGAGGCCTACGACCCGAAAAACGGTGATCTGCTGTGGACCCGGCCGACGGTCGAAGGCCATATGGGCTACGTCTACAAGGACGGCAAAGCGGTGGAAAACGGCATCTCCGGCGGCGAGGCAGGCAAGACCTGGCCGGGCGACCTGTGGAAAACCGGCGGTGCGGCCCCGTGGCTGGGCGGCTATTACGACCCGGAAACCAACCTGCTGCTGTTCGGTACCGGCAACCCGGCACCGTGGAACTCGCACTTGCGCCCTGGCGACAACCTCTACTCCTCATCGCGCCTGGCGCTCAACCCGGACGACGGCACCATCAAGTGGCACTTCCAGAGCACGCCCCACGACGGTTGGGACTACGACGGCGTGAACGAGCTGGTGTCGTTCAACTACAGCGAAGGCGGCAAGGAAATCAAGGCGGCGGCCACGGCCGACCGTAACGGTTTCTTCTACGTGCTGGACCGCACCAATGGCAAATTCATCCGTGGCTTCCCGTTCGTGGACAAGATCACCTGGGCCACCGGCCTGGATAAGAACGGCCGGCCGATCTACAACGAAGCCAGCCGTCCCGGTGCCCCGGGTTCCGAAGCCAAGGGCAGTTCGGTGTTCGTGGCGCCGGCGTTCCTCGGCGCGAAAAACTGGATGCCGATGGCTTACAACCAGGACACCGGGCTGTTCTATGTGCCGTCCAACGAGTGGGGCATGGACATCTGGAACGAAGGCATCGCCTACAAGAAAGGCGCGGCGTTCCTCGGTGCCGGTTTCACCATCAAGCCATTGAACGAAGACTACATCGGCGTGCTGCGGGCCATCGACCCGAAAACCGGCAAGGAAGTCTGGCGCCACAAGAACTACGCGCCGCTGTGGGGCGGGGTGTTGACCACCAAGGGCAACCTGGTGTTCACCGGCACGCCTGAAGGCTTCCTGCAGGCCTTCAATGCCAAGACCGGCGAAAAGGTCTGGGAATTCCAGACCGGCTCCGGCGTACTCGGCTCACCCGTGACCTGGGAAATGGACGGCGAACAGTACGTCTCGGTGCTCTCCGGCTGGGGCGGCGCGGTACCGCTGTGGGGCGGCGAAGTGGCCAAGCGCATCAAGGACTTCAACCAGGGCGGCATGCTCTGGACCTTCAAGCTGCCCAAGGACCTGGTGGCCAAGCATTAACGCCAAGACCACCACATAACCTGTGGGAGCGAGCTTGCTCGCGATAGCGGTCTGACAGTCGACATCAATGGCGAATGTGCTGGCCTCATCGCGAGCAAGCTCGCTCCCACAGTGTTTTGTGTGAAATCTACGACCAAATAACGAGAGCCCCTCCTGCCAACGATGCATTCGTCTGGCACGCGGAGCTCTCTAGTATCGGCTCATCGCCTGTCAGTACGACAGGCATCGACCCAGACAGAGGCCTACCATGATCTACGCACAACCCGGAACCCCAGGCGCCGTCATTACCTTCAAACCGCGCTACGGCAACTTCATCGGAGGCGAGTTCGTCGCTCCGATCAATGGCGAGTACTTCACCAACACCTCGCCGGTCAACGGTGAAGTGATCGCCGAGTTCCCGCGCTCCAGCGCCGCCGACATCGACAAGGCCCTCGACGCCGCGCATGCCGCCGCCGACGCCTGGGGCAAGACCTCGGCCCAGGACCGCTCCCTGGTGCTGCTGAAAATCGCCGATCGCATCGAGCAGAACCTTGAGGTGCTGGCCGTCACCGAAACCTGGGACAACGGCAAGGCCGTGCGCGAAACCCTGAACGCCGACGTGCCGCTGGCGGCCGACCACTTCCGTTACTTCGCCGGTTGCATCCGCGCCCAGGAAGGCGGGGCTGCCGAGATCAACGAGCTGACCACGGCCTATCACTTCCATGAGCCCCTGGGCGTGGTCGGGCAGATCATTCCGTGGAACTTCCCGCTGCTGATGGCCGCCTGGAAACTCGCCCCGGCCCTGGCCGCCGGCAACTGCATTGTGCTCAAGCCTGCCGAGCAAACGCCACTGTCGATCATGGTCTTCGCCGAGCTCATCGCCGACCTGCTGCCGGCGGGCGTGCTGAACATCGTCCAGGGCTTCGGTCGCGAAGCCGGCGAGGCCCTGGCCACCAGCAAACGCATCGCCAAGATCGCCTTCACCGGCTCGACCCCGGTGGGCGCGCACATCATGCATTGCGCCGCCGAGAACATCATCCCGAGCACCGTCGAGCTGGGCGGCAAGTCGCCGAACATCTTCTTTGAAGACATCATGAACGCCGAGCCCGCATTCATCGAAAAAGCCGCCGAAGGCCTGGTGCTGGCGTTCTTCAACCAGGGCGAAGTCTGCACCTGTCCGTCCCGGGCGCTGGTGCAGGAGTCGATCTACGAGCCGTTCATGGCCGAGGTGATGAAGAAGATCGTCAAGATCAAGCGCGGCAACCCGCTGGACACCGAGACCATGGTCGGCGCCCAGGCGTCCGAGCAGCAATTCGAGAAGATCCTCTCGTACCTGACCATTGCCCAGGAGGAGGGCGCCGAACTGCTCACCGGCGGCGCGGCCGAACGTCTGGAGGGCGACCTGTCCAGCGGTTACTACATCCAGCCGACCCTGCTCAAGGGCCACAACAAGATGCGTGTGTTCCAGGAAGAAATCTTCGGCCCGGTGGTGGGTGTCACCACCTTCAAGGACGAAGCCGAAGCCCTGGCCATCGCCAACGACAGCGAGTTCGGCCTCGGCGCCGGCCTGTGGACCCGCGACATCAACCGCGCCTACCGCATGGGCCGGGCGATCAAGGCCGGGCGCGTGTGGACCAACTGCTACCACCTGTACCCGGCACACGCCGCGTTTGGTGGCTACAAGAAGTCCGGCGTCGGCCGGGAAAACCACAAGATGATGCTCGATCACTACCAGCAGACCAAAAACCTGCTGGTGAGCTACGACATCAATCCGTTGGGGTTCTTCTGATTCCTTGAACACGACGCAAAACCTGTAGGAGCGAGCCTGCTCGCGATAGCGGTCCGACAATCAACATCAATGTTGAATGTGCTGACCTCATCGCGAGCAGGCTCACTCCTACATGGGGTTTGTGTGATGCCAGTGACCGCGCAACACCCCCTACCAAATCACCCCGCCAACTCCTTCGAAAGTAGCATTCGGGCACTCGATGCCCCGTGCATTAATGGCTCTACCGGAATCACCCGGCACAAGAAGAGGAATGACCCATGTGGACTAAACCCGCGTTTACCGATCTGCGCATTGGCTTCGAAGTGACGATGTATTTCGCCAACCGTT
The DNA here is from genome assembly GCF_056402155.1 of Pseudomonas sp. P4_C1. Taxonomy (NCBI): domain Bacteria; kingdom Pseudomonadati; phylum Pseudomonadota; class Gammaproteobacteria; order Pseudomonadales; family Pseudomonadaceae; genus Pseudomonas; species Pseudomonas sp. P4_C1. Next base: position 12,175 of record NZ_JBFUHY010000074.1, on the reverse strand, counting down.
GATTGATCACCCGGCCAGCCGCTGCGTTGGCCGGGCCTGCCTTCTGGAGCATCCGCCATGCACATCCGCGTTCTCGGTTCCGCCGCTGGCGGTGGTTTCCCGCAGTGGAACTGCAACTGCCGCCAGTGCGCCGGTGTGCGCAATGGCAGCCTGCGGGCACAGCGCCGTACGCAGTCGTCGATTGCCCTGAGTGACGATGGTGTGGAGTGGGTGCTGTGTAACGCGTCACCGGACATTCGCGCGCAATTCGAGAGTTTTGCGCCATTGCAACCGGTGCGGCGCCTGCGTGACAGCGCCATCGCCGGCATCGTGCTGCTGGACAGCCAGATCGACCATTGCACCGGTTTGCTCAGCCTGCGTGAAGGTTGCCCGCATGACGTGTGGTGCACCGAGCGTGTGCACCAGGACCTGAGCAGTGGTTTCCCGTTGTTCAACATGCTGGAGCACTGGAACGACGGATTGCACTGGCAACCGGTCGGCCTCGATCACCAGCCGTTCAACATCCCGGCCTGCGGGCATTTGCAATTTCGCGCGATTCCCCTGGTGAGCAACGCGCCGCCGTATTCGCCCAATCGCGGCAACCCGCAACCGGGCGACACCATAGGCCTGTTCATCGAAGACCTGCGCAACGGCGCCTCGCTGTTCTATGCCCCGGGCCTTGGCCGAATCGACGATGAAGTGCTGGGCTGGATGCAGCGCGCCGATTGCCTGCTGCTGGACGGCACTCTGTGGCGCGACGACGAGATGCGTATCTGCGAAGTCGGCCAGAGCCTGGGCAGTGACATGGGGCACCTCCCACAAAGCGGCCCCGGCGGCATGCTTGAAGTGCTGGAAGACTTCCCTCGCCAGCGCAAGGTGCTGATCCATATCAACAACACCAATCCGATCCTTGATGAAGACTCGGCCGAGCGGGCCTTGCTGGAGCGGCGGGGGATTGAAGTGGCTTACGACGGCATGAGTATTGAGCTGTAGCCGATGGCCCCATCGCGAGCAGGCTCGCTCCCACAGGGGACACCGCCGATTCAATGTAGGAGCGAGCCTGCTCGCRATGAGGCCAGCGCAGGCACCGCAAAAATTTCCGGAGAACAAAATGACGGACACCCCCATGTCCCCCACAGAATTCGAATCCGCCCTGCGCGCCAAGGGTGCCTACTACCACATCCACCACCCCTTCCACCAAGCCATGTACGCCGGCCGCGCCAGCCGCGAACAGATCCAGGGCTGGGTCGCCAATCGCTTTTACTATCAGATCAACATTCCGCTGAAGGACGCCGCGATTCTCGCCAACTGCCCGGACCGCGACGTGCGCCGGGAATGGCTGCAACGGATTCTCGACCACGACGGCGTCCCCGGCAGCGAGGGCGGTATCGAAGCCTGGCTGCGCCTGGGCGAAGCAGTGGGGCTGGATCGCGAGCAGATCCTCTCCCAGGAACTGGTGCTGCCCGGGGTGCGTTTTGCGGTGGACGCCTACGTCAATTTCGCCCGTCGCGCCTGCTGGCAGGAAGCGGCCAGCAGTTCGCTGACCGAACTCTTTGCGCCACAGATCCATCAGTCGCGACTCGACGCCTGGCCGACCCATTACCCGTGGATCGACGTCGCCGGCTACGACTATTTCCGCACGCGCCTGAGCCAGGCTCGGCGCGATGTCGAGCATGGCTTGCGCATCACCCTGGCACACTACGTGACCGCCGAGGGGCAACAACGCATGCTGCAGATTCTGCAATTCAAGCTCGACGTGCTGTGGAGCATGCTCGATGCCATGAGCATGGCCTACGAGCTTGCGCGCCCGCCGTATCACACGGTCACCGGCGATAACGTCTGGCACCGGGGGATCGCCCTGTGAGCCTGATCGATCGCCAGCAGTCACCGGCCTTGCGCCGCGGTTTTCGCCTGCAATGGGAGCCCCGTCAGGACTGCCATGTGCTGCTGTACCCCGAAGGCATGATCAAGCTCAACGCCAGTGCCGGACAGATTCTCGACCTGGTGGATGGCCAGCGTAGCGTGGCGGCGATCATTGAGCGATTGAGCGCGAATTTCCCCGGCGTACCGGGGATCGACGAAGACGTGCTGGCGTTTCTGGAGGTGGCCCATGCGCAGTTCTGGATCGAGTGAGACGCAGCCCGGACCGCCATTGTGGCTGCTCGCCGAGCTGACCTACCGCTGTCCGCTGCAATGCCCCTATTGCTCCAACCCGCTGGACTTTGCCCGGCACGGCGAGGAACTGAGCACGCAAGAATGGATTCGTGTATTCCGCGAAGCGCGGGACATGGGTGCCGCGCAACTGGGGTTTTCCGGCGGCGAGCCATTGGTGCGCCAGGACCTCGCCGAACTGATCAAGGCCGCCCGGGACATGGGCTACTACACCAACCTGATCACCTCCGGCATCGGCCTGACCGAGCAGAAGGTGCGCGACTTCAAGGTGGCCGGGCTGGACCATATCCAGATCAGCTTCCAGGCCGCCGACGAGGCGGTGAACAACATGCTCGCCGGCTCGCGCAAGGCCTTTGCGCAGAAACTCGCCATGGCCCGTGCGGTGAAAGCCCAGGGCTACCCGATGGTGCTGAACTTCGTCACCCATCGGCACAATATCGACCGGATCGCGCAGATCATCGAGCTGTGCCTGGAGCTGGAAGCGGACTTCGTCGAATTGGCCACCTGCCAGTTCTATGGCTGGGCCGAACTCAACCGCGTCGGCCTGTTGCCCACCCGCGAGCAATTGCAGCGTGCCGAGCGCATCACCAACGAATACCGCGAACGCCTTGAAGCCCAGGGCCACCCGTGCAAGCTGATTTTTGTCACTCCGGACTACTACGAGGAACGTCCCAAGACCTGCATGAACGGCTGGGCCAACCTGTTTCTCGACATCACCCCCGATGGTACGGCGTTGCCTTGTCACAGCGCCCGGCAGTTGCCCGTACAGTTTCCCAATGTGCGCGAGCACAGCCTCTCGCACATCTGGAACGACTCGTTCGGCTTCAATCGTTTTCGCGGCGATGACTGGATGAAGGAGCCGTGTCGCTCATGCGATGAAAAGCACAAGGATCTGGGAGGATGTCGCTGCCAGGCTTTCATGCTGACCGGCGACGCCGCCAATGCCGATCCGGTGTGCAGCAAGTCGCCCCATCACGGCGTGATCCTCAAGGCCCGCGAGGAAGCGGATGCGCCGGGGCAGGGGATCGAACACCTGACGCTACGAAATGCGAAAGCTTCGCAGCTGATCTATCGCGGCTAGTCCTAACGACACAAATCCCCTGTAGGAGCGAGCCTGCTCGCGATGAGGGCGTCACATTCAACATTGATGTCGACTGTGAGGTAGCTATCGCGAGCAGGCTCACTCCTACAGGGGGTTGCGGTGAATTCAAATGGGCTACCCATTGGTCTGATTGCATTCGCAGCTGGATGGTTTAGTGTGGTTTCTACCTTCCAAAACAATAAAAACAGGCTTTCCAATGAGCCAGAGTCTCAACCAGCTGCGTAAATTCGTTTCGCCTGAAATCATCTTCGGTGCCGGTAGCCGGCACAATGTCGGCAACTATGCCAAGACCTTTGGCGCGCGCAAGGTCCTGGTGGTCAGCGATCCCGGCGTGATTGCCGCCGGTTGGGTCGCCGATATCGAGGCCAGCCTGCAAGCCCTGGGCATCGAATACTGTCTGTACACCGACGTTTCACCGAACCCGCGGGTCGAAGAGGTGATGCGCGGCGCCGAGTTGTACCGGGAAAACCACTGCGACGTGATCGTCGCCGTCGGTGGCGGCAGCCCGATGGACTGCGGCAAAGGCATCGGCATCGTCGTCGCCCATGGCCGCAGCATTCTCGATTTCGAGGGCGTGGACACCATCCGCGTACCCAGCCCGCCGCTGATCCTTATTCCGACCACCGCCGGCACCTCGGCCGATGTCTCGCAATTCGTGATCATTTCCAACCAGCAGGAACGCATGAAGTTCTCCATCGTCAGCAAGGCCGTGGTGCCGGACGTTTCGCTGATCGACCCGGAAACCACCCTGAGCATGGACCCGTTCCTGTCGGCCTGTACCGGCATCGACGCGTTGGTGCATGCCATCGAAGCCTTCGTGTCCACCGGCCACGGGCCGCTGACCGACCCCCACGCGCTGGAGGCGATGCGCCTGATCAATGGCAACCTGGTGCAAATGATCGCCAACCCGACCGACATCGCCCTGCGCGAGAAAATCATGCTCGGCAGCATGCAGGCCGGCCTGGCGTTTTCCAACGCCATCCTGGGCGCCGTGCATGCCATGTCCCACAGCCTCGGCGGCTTTCTCGACCTGCCCCACGGCCTGTGCAACGCGGTGCTCGTCGAGCACGTGGTGGCCTTCAATTACAACTCGGCGCCGGAGCGCTTCAAGGTGATCGCCGAGACCTTTGGCATCGACTGCCGGGGCCTGAATCACCGGCAGATCTGCGGGCGTCTGGTCGAACACCTGATCGCCCTCAAGCACGCCATCGGCTTTCACGAAACCCTCGGTTTGCATGGCGTCAGGACCTCGGACATTCCGTTCCTGTCGCAGCATGCGATGCACGATCCGTGCATCCTGACCAACCCGCGCGAGTCCAGCCAGCGAGATGTCGAGGTCGTCTATGGCGAAGCCCTCTGACGAGCAACAACGGGCTCTGGCCGGGCTGCTGGGGCTGGGCAGCCATTCGGCGCGCAAGAGTCATTACCCGGAACTGGCCGCGCGCCTGGATGATCTGGAAGCCGAGCGTAACCGCTACAAGTGGCTGTTCGAAAACGCGGTGCACGGGATCTTCCAGGCCAGCCTGCACGATGGCATGCGCGCCGCCAACCCGGCGCTGGCACGCATGCTTGGCTATCAGGACGCCCAGGAGGTGCTGTTCTCCCTGACCGACCTGGCCAGCACCCTGTTTGTCGACGGCGCGCAGGAGCTGGAAACCATCGGCGAAATCCTCAGGCACCAGCGCAGCCTGCACGGCTATGAAACCCGCTTGCGGCGCAAGGACGGCAGTTACCTCGATGTGTTGATGAACCTGCTGCTCAAGCCCGGCCAGGAAGGGCTGGTGGAAGGGTTCGTTTCCGATATCACCGAGCGCAAACTGGCCCAGCAACGCTTGCAGCAACTCAATGACGAACTGGAGCTGCGCGTCGTCGCGCGCACCAATGAATTGCTCGAAGCCAACCGTAATCTTCAGCAGCAGATCACCCAGCGTAAACAGATCGCCCAGGCTTTACGCGTYGCCCGCGATGCCGCCGAGGCGGCCAATCACAGCAAGGACAAATACCTCGCCGCCGCCAGCCACGATCTGCTGCAACCGCTGAACGCCGCGCGGTTACTGATTTCGACCTTGCGCGAACGCCAATTGCCGGAAGCCGAACAGGTGCTGGTGGAACGCACTCACCAGGCCCTGGAAGGGGCCGAAGACCTGCTGACGGATCTGCTCGACATTTCCCGGCTCGATCAGGCAGCGGTCAAGCCGGACATCGCCTCGTACCGCCTCGACGAATTGCTCGGGCCGCTGGTGTCGGAGTTTCAGTCCGTCGCGCAGGCGGCCGGCTTGAACCTGCGGGTGCGCATGGCCGATTACGCCATCAGCACCGACTTGCGCCTGATGACGCGGATCCTGCGCAACTTCCTCAGCAATGCCTGCCGCTACACCGACGAAGGCAGCATCCTGCTGGCGGCAAGGCGTCGCGGCGAGATGTTGCGCCTGGAGGTCTGGGACACCGGGCGTGGCATCGCCGCCGACCGGCTCGATTCGATCTTCCTCGAGTTCAACCAGCTGGATGTCGGCCGCGCCGCCGACCGCAAGGGCGTGGGCCTGGGGCTGGCGATCGTCGAGCGCATCGCCAGGATCCTTGGCTATAAAATCGGCGTGTACTCGTTGCCGGGGCGGGGTTCGATGTTCAGCATCGAGGTGCCGATCTCCGACGAGGTTCCGTTACCCGTGAGCCAGGCGGTGCCACAACCGGGCACCGGCAACCCGCTGCCGGGCCGCCGTTTACTGGTGATCGACAACGAAGTGAGCATTCTCCAAAGCATGGGCGCGTTGCTCGGGCAGTGGGGCTGCGACGTGCTGACCGCCACCGATGAAGCGTCGGCGCTGGCGGCGCTGCGCGGGCAGGCACCAGAACTGATTCTTGCGGACTATCATCTCGACCACGGGGTGGTCGGCTGTGATGTGGTGCGACATTTGCGCGAGCATTTTCACCAGAACATTCCCGCGGTGATCATTACTGCCGACCGCACCGACCATTGTCGGCGTGCGTTGCAGCGGCTCAACGCACCCTTGCTGAACAAACCGGTGAAGCCCGGCAAATTGCGCGCAGTGTTGAGTCAACTGTTGGGGACCTCTGCCTGAAGCGGCCGGTACTGCAGGGTGAAACCCAGTTCGGTGGATTGACCCTGTTCCAGCAAACGCAAGCCTGGCCGACCGGGCAGGTGATGCGCGTTGACCGGGTGGCTCACCGGTTCGATGCAGAAAAAACCCAGGTCCACGGGGCAGTAGAGCAGGTAGTAATCGCTACCGGTGGCCTGGCAGTCGAGTTCGTAGCCGAGGTCGGGCTGTTGGATCAGGCAATGGCCGTTCCATTCGCAGAAGCCGTTGTCCACCATTGATTCGGGCAATGACTTCAGGTTCTGAAAATCCCACTCGACCGGCAATGCGCTGAGTTCTGTCGGCAGTTTTGCCCCGTCGCACAACCACACACGCCGGGCGGGTGCCTGTAGTCGGGTGCTCGCGGTGCGCGGCAGATATGGATGCAGTCCCAGACCATGCCACGCAGCGTGTTCAGCCAGGTGCGTGACGTGCAGTTCGATGCTCAGCTTGCCCGCGCGCAAATGGAAACGTTGCCGGGCGCGATAAGCGAAGGGGGTTGTGCTGTCGAGTTGCAGGACCACTTCATTTGGCGACCGGTAAACCACGTCCCACGGCTGCTGCCAGGCGCTGCCGTGAATCGGCAGGGGATCGGTGAGACTGTTGGGCGTCAATGCCAGCCAGCCGTCGGGGCAGTCGAAGCCGCCATCGGCGATGCGGTTGGACCAGGGGATCAAGGGAAAGCAGCCGAGCTTGCCGGGCAGGCCGGTGTTCAGGGCGTGCTCGTCGGCGTGTCGCAGCAAGGGATGGCCAGTGCTGCGCACGGTCCAGTTGACGATGCTGCCGCCCAGTTGCGGGGCGAGGGTGAGGCGGGTGAGTTCGTCTTCAAGTTCGATCAGTGTTAACGACATGTTGACCTGCCATGTGATTTTTTGAGGCTTGTGCCGTTTCCTGTGGCGAGGGGGCAAGCCCCCTCGCCACAAAGGCTCGCTCCCACAGAGGATTGGGTTGTTAGTTGGAAATCATGGGGGGCAGGGTGCCCAGCAATGAGACCGCCGCCACTGCACCAAGCCCCAGCATCCACTCCAGCATCACACTGGCACGCAGTGTTTGCAGACGCTGATCGCAGTCATCGATGCGCTGCCGATTGAACAATGCCAGGCCCAGCATCGCAGCGACCAGTGCAACCTTGATCAACAGGATCAAGGCGAATCCGCTGAACAATGGTGTCGGCCAGAACGCCCCGGTGAGCACCCGCACATTGATCAGCCCGGTGATCAGCAACCCGGCGACCAACCCGTAACCAACGCCGCTGAAGCGCTGCAACATCACGCGGATCGAATGCCCCGCGGGTTCTCGCAGAATCATCACCAGCAACATCAGGCCGCCAAGCCAGGCGCTCACGCAGATCAAGTGAATGAGTTGATTGAGGATCAGCAACTGGCCTGCGGTGCCATCGAGCATGGCGCCGTGGCCGACCGGGGCCAGGGTGGCCAGCAGCAGACCGCTGAAGATCAGGCGCAGCGCAAGGCTGGCGCGCAGTGGGGTCAGCAGCAACGCCAGCAACAGCAGGTTGATCAGCAAATGCCAGCGCCAGACCTGACCGAAAAAGGTGTTGCCCAGTACCAGGCCCAGGGTCGGCGGATCGAAGGCCGCGTCCCAGGCCCCGGCCATGCTTGCGGTAATCAGCAACAACCAGCAGACCCCGCTGCCCAGCGCCACCACGGTCAGCCACCGGGAGGTCCGTGCCAGGCGCTGATCCAGCGCGGTTTCGCCATTTGCAAGCAAGGGCCTGAACAACCAGCCCCCGAACAGCATCAGCACCACGATGAAATGCAGGAAGCGGCACAGCACCAGCGCGCTCGCCATGAATTACTGGCCAACCTTGAAGGCGTATGCACCTTCGCTTTTGTGGGTGTCGACCGACACGGCGTGCCATTCGACTTTGTAGGCCCCGGCGGCCAACGGCGCGGCGGGGGTGACAATCAGGGTCTTCTTGTCGCTGCCTTCGGTGGTCAGCGCTTTGATCGCTACCGGTGCGCCATCCCGGGTCAGCGTGACTTTGGTGAAACTGGCCTCGATACCCTCGGAGAACTCCAGGCGCAATTGCGCTGGTGCGGTCACGGTGCTGTCGGCGGCCGGAGTCTGGCTTTTCAGGTGGGCGTGGGCCAACACCGAAGAAGCGGCGAGCAGCGAGCCGAGCAGGGCAGCGACAGTCAGGGTTTTCTTGAGCAGCATCGTGGGTACCTCAGGCAGTTTCCAAGTGCGCAGAGTTTAGCGTTACGACAGCGGCTGTACGAAGTTTCGTTTTCCCTTGTCGCCGCGCTCCAGAGCGGATGCTAGTCTTGCTCAACGTTGTTGTCGGGGATCCGCATGGGCAATCACAAGATCGAGATTCGTCGCAGTAACGTCGAAAAAATCCTGCTGGGGGCGGAAAAGGTCTTCGCTGAAAAGGGCTTCGGCAGCACCGCCATGGCTGACATCGCCGCCGAAGTGCAACTGCCGCGTTCCAATCTGCACTATTACTTCAGCACCAAGACCGAGTTGTACAGCGCCGTGCTGTTCGACTTGCTGGAAGTCTGGAAGCAGGACGCCCTGTGCTTCGAGATGTTCGATGACCCGCGCGTGGTGCTCAGCAGCTACATTCGCGCCAAGATGAACCATTCCCGCAGCCGGCCGTATGGCTCGAAAGTCTGGGCCAACGAAATCATCCATGGCGCGCCGACCCTCGGCGCAGCGCTGGACGCGAGCCTGTATGACTGGGCCAAGATGAAGGAAGCGAAAATCCGCCAGTGGGTGGACGACAAACGCATCCTGCCGGTGGAGCCCTCGAGCCTGCTATACATGATCTGGGCCTCGACCCAGCACTATGCCGACTTCGATCACCAGGTGAATATCCTCAATGATCACCAGCCGCTGTCGGACATGCAGTTCGAAAAGGCGGTGCAGACGGTGACCAGTGTGATTTTGCGGGGGATCGGGTTGGAGCCCTGAGATTTGTGTTGTTGCGGCGGGCCTCATCGTCGGAACGCCGCCCGGAGCAAGCTCGCTCCCACAGTGTTTTATGTCGTACACAAATGCTGTGTACACCAGAGATACCTGTGGGAGCGAGCTTGCTCGCGATGGCGTCATCTCAGACGCTGAAAACCTCAAGGGCTGACGTGATACGGATTTCTCGGATCATGATTCCAGTCCAGGAACGGCTTGCCGTTCTCCACCGGCACCATCTCGATGCAGTCCTGCACCGGGCAGGTGATCTGGCACAAGTTGCAGCCCACGCACTCCTCATCGATCACCTGGTATTTGTGCGTGCCATCCGCCTGCTTGAGGCTGGCCACGGCCTGGTGCGAGGTGTCCTCACAAGCGATATGGCAACGACCGCAACCGATGCAGGCCTCCTGATCAATCTTCGCGATCACCTGGTAGTTGATGTCCAGGTACTTCCAGTCCGTGGTGTTGCCCACCGCACGCCCGGAAAACTCCGAGATGCTGGCGTAGCCTTGACTGTCCATCCAGCGTGACAAACCGTCCTTCATGTCTTCGACAATCCGGAAACCGTGCAACATCGCCGCCGTGCAAACCTGCACCGCTCCGCTGCCCAAGGCGATGAATTCCGCTGCGTCGCGCCAGTTGCCGATGCCGCCGATGCCGCTGATCGGCAGGCCCTGGGTCTGCGGATCGCGGGCGATTTCGGCGACCATGTTCAAGGCAATCGGCTTTACGGCCGAGCCGCAGTAACCGCCGTGGGTGCTTTGGCTGCCGACCATCGGGTTGGCGACCATGCGTTCGAGGTTGACGCTGGTGATCGAGTTGATGGTGTTGATCAACGACACCGCATCGGCACCGCCACGGTGGGCGGCACGGGCGGCGACGCGGATGTCGGTGATGTTCGGCGTGAGCTTGACGATCACCGGCAGCGAGCAATACGTCTTGCACCAGCGGGTGACCTGTTCCACGTATTCCGGCACTTGGCCGACGGCCGCACCCATTCCGCGTTCCGGCATGCCGTGGGGGCAACCGAAGTTCAGCTCGATGCCGTCGGCACCGGTGGCTTCCACCAGCGGCAGGATGTTTTTCCAGGATTCTTCGACGCAGGGCACCATCAAGGACACGATCAGCGCACGGTCCGGCCAGTCCTTTTTGACCTGGGTGATTTCCCGCAGGTTGATCTCCAGCGAGCGGTCAGTGATCAGCTCGATGTTGTTAAAGCCCAGTACCTCCCGGTTAGCCCCGAAGTGCGCCGAGTAGCGCGACGACACGTTCACCGCCGCCGGGTCTTCACCCAGGGTTTTCCAGACCACGCCACCCCAGCCGGCCTCGAAGGCGCGGACCACGTTGTAGGCCTTGTCGGTCGGCGGCGCGGAGGCCAGCCAGAATGGATTGGGTGCTTTGATGCCGGCGAAGACAATCGACAGATCGGCCATTTACGCAGCCTCCACGTTGAGCATCAGTTGAGCATTGATCGCCTCGGCGGCGCGCTTGCCATGTTGCACCGCTTGCACGGTGAGGTCTTGATCGAGGCTGGTGCAGTCGCCGCCGGCATACACGCCGGGGATGCTGGTGCGCAGCTGTTCATCGACTTCGATGCGTTCGCCCTGGCGTTTGAGCTCGCGGGCCAGCGGATCGCTGAGGGCGCTGCCGTCGAAGGCCTGACCGATGGCCTTGAAGATCGCGTCGGCGGCCAGCTCGAAGGTTTCGCCAGTGGTTTGCAGGCGACCTTCTACCAGATGGGTGCGGGCGAAACGCATGCCGCGCACCCGACCATGGTCATCGAGCAGCACTTCTTCCGGTTGAGCCCAGGTCATCAGTCGCACTTGATTGGCCTTGGCAATGTCCTGTTCGTGATGGGTGGCGCCCATGTCCTCGACACCACGGCGGTACACCAGATTCACGTCGTGGGCACCGAGGCGGGCCATTTGCACGGCCATGTCAATGGCGGTGTTGCCCGCGCCGAGGACGATGCAATGGTCGGCCAGGGGCAGTTGGCTCAGGTCATCGGCCTGGCGCAGTTCGCGGATGTAGTCGGTGGCGGCGAGCAGGCCGGGCGCGTCTTCGTGGGTCAGACCCAGCTGTTTGCTGGCATTGAGCCCGACGCCGAGGAACACCGCATCGAACTGTTGGTGCAGTTCGCTGAGGGTCAGGTTCTCTCCGAGCCTCTGCCCGTGGCGGATTTCGATCCCGCCAATCTGCAACAGAAACTCAAGCTCCTTTTGTGCGTAGTCATCCACCAGTTTGTATTTGGCGATCCCGTATTCGTTGAGGCCGCCAGCCTTTTCCCGTGCCTCGAAGATCACCACGTCGTGCCCGTGCATGGCGCTGCGGTGGGCGCAGGACAAACCGGCCGGACCGGCACCGACAACTGCGATGCGTTTGCCGGTGGCGGCAGCGCGCTGGAAGGGGTGTTCGCTGAAGTGTGCGTTGTCCACAGCGTAGCGTTGCAACAGGCCGATCATGACCGGCGCGCATTCGTGAGCGCTGTTGCGCACGCAGGCTTGCTGGCAAAGAATCTCCGTCGGGCACACCCGGGCGCAACTGCCGCCGAGGATGTTGGCCGAGAGGATTTTCTGCGCGGCGCCTTGCACGTTGTCCTGCGCAATGTTGCGGATGAACGAGGGAATGTCGATTTCGCTCGGGCAGGCATTCACGCAGGGCGCGTCGTAGCAATACAGGCAGCGCGAGGCTTCCAGGTGAGCCTGACGCTCGTTGAGCGGCGGCGCCAGGTCGGTGAAATGGCCGGCGAGGGCGGCCGCATTCTCAACGGGATGCGGGAGGTGGTCCAGGGTCTTGATCACGGTTTTGGCCTCACGGTTATTTGAGGTGCTGCCTCTGAATGGGCATTGTTTTTTGTGTTGTCTGGGCTGACGTCATCGCGAGCAAGCTCGCTCCC
>NZ_JBFUHY010000073.1:0-25283 GCF_056402155.1 Pseudomonas sp. P4_C1 | reverse complement strand
AGCTTGCTCGCGATGAGGCCATCACATCCAACACAAAACCTCAGATCACAAAAAAGCCCCTCTGATGAGGGGCTCCTTGCACAGCACAATCCAGCATCAAGTCATCTGAATGATGGTCTGCATGATGGTGCTCTGGGTGGAGATGGTCTTGGCGTTCGCCTGGTAGTTGCTCTGCGCCTTGATCAGGTCGACCAGTTCGTTGGTCAGATTGACGTTGGACTCTTCCAGGGAGTTCGAAACGATGGAACCCAGAGTTCCGGTTTCCGGTGCATCGTAACCAGGAATGCCCGATGCGTAGGTTTCTTTCCAGCTGGTACCGCCTACCGGTTGCAGGCCTTGCTCGTTGGTAAAGCTGGCCAGGGAGATCTGGCCGATCGGCTTGGTCTGGTTGTTGCTGAAGTTGGCCAGCAACACACCGCTGCCGTCGATGGTCAGGTTGGTGATCTGGCCAGTGGCGTAACCGTTCTGTGCCGGAATCGAACGCGCGGTGTCGGCGTTGAACTGGGTGGTGCTGGCCATGGCGATGGTCAATCCAGCCGGATCGGCTGCGGCGCCGTTGGCTGTCCAGACGCCATTGGTGACACTGCCCGGGGTCCAGTTGGTGATTTTCAGGTCACTGCTGATCACCGAAGTCGGTGGCGTGGTTGGCGGCGTCACCGGCGTGCTGACCGAAGTCAGTTTACCGGTGGAATCGAACGACATGGTCGAAGCAACCGGAGCGGTAACGGTAGGATCACTGCCATCCGGGTTGCGACCATCGATCAGCGTGTAGGTGTCCCAAGTGTTCGCTCCAGTCTTGACCATGTATTGATCCATGGTGTGCTGGTTACCCTGGGTATCGAAGATCGGAGTACTGAACGACTTGGTGAAGGTCTCGGTCTTGGACGGGTCGAACTTGTTCGCCGCAACCGTCTGGTCGATCACCGCCGAGGTGGAGTTCAGGTTGATCGTCGACGACACGGTGCTGGTGGACTTCGGCGCCAGGTTGGAGGTGTCGATTCGCAGGTCGGTCAGCACGCCATTGACGATCTTGCCGTTGGAGTCCACACCGTAACCTTGCAGGCGGGCAGTGCCGTCGCTGTTGGTGACGTAGCCTTCCTTGTCAGTCTTGAATGTACCGGCACGGGTGTAGGTCAGCGAACCGTTGTTGCTCAGGACGAAGAAACCGTTGCCCTGGATACCCATGTCGAGCACGTTGCCGGTGTTGCTCACGTCACCCTGACCGAACTGTTGGGAAACGTTGGCCAGGCGCACGCCGTTGCCGACGGTCTTGCTGCCGGTGCCCAGGCGGGTCGCCGAGTACACGTCTTCGAATTCTGCACGGGACGATTTGAAACCGGTGGTCGCGACGTTGGCGATGTTGTTGCCGGTCACGTCCAGTTGTTTATTGGCTGCATAGAGACCGCTAAGGCCGATATTGAAAGACATCATCCACTCCTTTGTGCCGTGTTAGTCGGCTCTACATACCAATGGTTTGTACTTTGGACAGGGCAACGCTACCCAGCCCGGCCAGATTGAGCATCAACTCACCGCCGGTCTGGCTGATGGTCACGCTGTTGACGGTCGCGGGCAGGTTGGTGATCAACGCGACGGACTGGCCATCGATCGTGCTCGTGGCGCCGAAGGTGTAGGTGCCCGCAGGTACTGTCTCACCCGCATCGTTCTTGCCGTCCCAGATGAAGCTGGCGTTGCCGGCCTTCTGCGAACCGAGGTCGATGGTGCGCACAGTCTTGCCGGTTGAGTCGGTGATCTTCAGGGTGGCGGACGCCACCGAAGACGGCACCACCACCGTACCGCTGAGGCTCTTGGTGGTATCGACCACGGCCTTGTCACCCGGCGCGATGACCGAACGGCCCACCAGCGACGACGCCTGCAAGGCCTGGGACGAGTTGTAGTTGCTGGCCAGGCCGCTCACGGTGCTGTTGAGCGTGGTGATGCCTTCCAGGCTGCTGAATTGCGCCAACTGGGCCACGAACGCGCCGTTGTCCTGGGGCTCCAGCGGGTTCTGGTTTTTCAGCTGGGTCACCAGCAACTGCAGGAACGCATCCTTGCCCAGGGCCTTGTTGCCCGTGGCGCTGCCGGTTGCCGACGCGAGGCCGTCAGTCGTGGTGTTGGTCTTGATCGAGGAGTTGGCCAGGATGTCATTGAGGCTCAAACCACTGGTGGAATCGGTAACACTCATCTGAGTCGCCCCTTATCACTGACCGAGGGTCAGGACCTTCTGCATCATGGTTTTGGCGGTGTTCATCATTTCGGCGTTGGTCTGGAACGAACGGCTCGCGGAAATCATGTCGGCCATTTCTTCAACCACGTTGACGTTCGGGTAGTAGACGTAGCCCTTGGCATCGGCCGCCGGATGGTTCGGCTCGTAGCGCGCCTCGAGGTTGCTCTGGTCTTCGACCACACCCAGCACCTGCACGCCCTGACCTGCGGCATCCTGGCTCTGGAACAGCGAGTCGCTGCCGCCACTCTGGCCGCCCTGGAACATGGTGGCGAACACCGGGTGACGCGCGCGGTAGGTCTGGTCGATGCTCGACGAAACCGTCTCGGCGTTGGCGATGTTCGAAGCGACGGTGTTCAAACGCGTGGTTTGCGCACTCATGCCGCTACCGGCAATGTTGAAAACACTGGATAGAGACATGGCTTACTCTCCGCGCAGGGCTGACACCAGCCCTTTGAATTTGCTGTTGAGCAGGGTGAAGCTGGCCTGGAAGCCGATCGCGTTTTCCGCATAGTTCGACTGTTCCAGCTGAGCGTCCACGGTGTTCTGGTCGATCGACGGTTGCATCGGCGTGCGATACAGCAACGACTCGTCGCCATTGCCCAGGCCTTCAGCTTCGATATGACGGCTATTGGTCATGTTCAAGGCGAAGGTACCGCTTTTGGTTTTCTCGTTTTGCTCAGCGAGCACTTTCGAGAAGTCCAGGTCCCGAGCCTTGTAGTTCGGGGTATCGGCGTTGGCGATGTTGTTGGCCAGGACTTCGGCACGCTGGGCGCGGAAGCCCAGGGCTTGTTCGTGGATACCGAGCGCTTTATCGAAGCTGATGCTCATGTCGGGAAACCTTCGGGTGACCTGATTTTTCGTAGGATCAACTTAGCAAGCCCCATGCCAATTCAAAAAAGCCCGGAAACCGGGGCTTTGCCGGCCATGGCAACGCGGCAATGCCAGAAAAGCGGCAACGGTTTTCCGCCGCATGCCGCTTTTCTGCCGCCTCCTTACCCTTTTCAGAACACCGCCAACCACTGTGGGAGCGAGCTTGCTCGCGATTGCGGTGTGTCAGGTAACGCTGAACTCGACTGTCAGGACGCTATCGCGAGCAAGCTCGCTCCCACAGGGGCCAGCAGCGTTTGCAAGAAATCATCAGGCAAAAAAAAACGGGAGCCCCTGAGGGCTCCCGTTTTTTGACAATACCAACGAAATCACTTCGCCTGGTAAATGATCCCCGGGCTGCACTGGACCATCTGGTAATGATCCGGCAAACCGTTCAGCGCTTCGGAAGCACCGAGGAACAGGTACCCCCCCGGCTTCAACGTGCTGTGGATGCGCAACAGGATGTCCTTCTTCACCTCGGCGGAGAAGTAGATCAGCACGTTGCGGCAGAACACGATGTCGAACTTGCCCAGGCTCGCGTAGCTGTCCAGCAGGTTGAAGGAACGGAATTCCACCCGGCTCTTGATCGGCGCCTTGATCGCCCAGCGTCCCGGCCCTTTCGGGTCGAAATAACGCTGCAGACGCTCAGGCGACAGACCGCGGCCGATGGCCAGGCTGTCGTACTCGCCGGTCTTGCAGTTGTTCAGCATGGTGCCGGACAGGTCGGTGGCAACGATCTGCACACCCATCCTCAACTGGCCCATGTTGACCCGCTCGAACTCGTCGATGGACATCGACAGCGAATACGGTTCCTGGCCCGACGAGCACGCCGCCGACCAGATGCGCAGGCGCTGGCCGGGACTGGCCTTGATCGCTTCGGGCAGTACCTTGTTCTTCAAGACTTCAAACGGGTAGGTGTCACGAAACCACAGGGTTTCGTTGGTGGTCATGGCGTCTACCACCTGCTCGCGCAAACCGCTGCGCGGTTGCGTCTGCATGCGCTGAACCAGCTCACCCAAAGACTTGATGCCTTGCTGTTCCATCAGTTTGTTGAGACGGCTGGAGACCAGGTACTGCTTGTTTTCACCGAGCAAAATGCCACAGGCTTTTTCCAGGAATACCCGGAACTGTTCGAAATCCAAATTACCCGTAGACAATGATGCCGCCTCTTAAATCGTGTTGACCGCCAGGGGCGCGGGCCCCTGGCTGATATCTGCTGCCTTGATCCGGTCGACTACCCGGGATGCCAGGTCATCAGGACGGAACTTGGCCAGGAAGTCATCGGCACCGACCTTCTTGACCATCGCCTGATTGAACACACCCGACAACGAAGTATGCAGGATGATATGAAGCTTTTGCATGCGCGGGTCGTTGCGGATTGCCGCCGTCAGGGTGTACCCGTCCATTTCCGGCATCTCGATGTCGGAGATCATCATCAGGAACTCTTCTTCCGGCTTCTTGCCCTCGTCGACCAGTTTGCGCAGGTAGTCCAGCGCTTGCCGACCGTCGTTCAACGCCACCACTTCGACGCCGACCGTTTGCAGGCAACGCGTGACCTGCTTGCGCGCCACCGACGAGTCGTCGACCGTCAGCACGCGCAACGAAAGCGCCTTGTGCTGGGTTTCGACATCCACCACGCCGACGGAAATCGCTTCCGGCGTCGGTGCCACTTCCGCCAGCACCTTCTCGACATCGATGATTTCGACCAACTGATTGTCGACCCGCGTCACCGCCGTCAGGTAGTGATCGCGACCGGTGCCCTTGGGTGGCGGATGGATCTCCTCCCAGTTCATGTTGACGATGCGTTCCACCGAGCGAACCAGGAAACCCTGGGTCTTGGTGTTGTACTCCGTGATGATCACGAAGGGATTGTTCTTGTCCTTCAAAGCACCGGAGCCGGTCGCCATCGCCAGATCGAGGATCGGAATGGTCGCCCCCCGGATGTTCGCCACGCCGCACACGACAGGACTGGACTTGGGCATCAGCGTCAGTTTGGGGCATTGCAGCACCTCCCGAACCTTGAACACGTTGATCCCGTACAGCTGCTGGCCGTCGAGACGGAACAACAACAGCTCAAGGCGATTCTGCCCCACCAGTTGCGTGCGCTGGTTCACCGAATCCATTACACCAGCCATGCCCAGACTCCTACACCAACGCCAAGTGTTGTTGCGACGTGCCTTCATCACTAAACGGCACGGCGCTTGCTTTTTTAATCGTTATGAACACAGAACCGACATTTTTCCGACGCCTGACCACACCCTGCCGCAAATTGCTCGGCGTGCTGGCGGCCGTTTGCCTGTTCAACGCTGGCAGCCCTGCCCTTGCTGACGCGGTTACCTTGCCTGACATGCTTATCGGCGTCACTCAGGGCTTTCTTGAATTCACCGTAGAAGACTATCTGGCTACCAGTCAAACGGAAGGCCGCTACGAGATCCAGGTCAACCCGCTCGATCCGCGCATGCACATGCCCATGTGCGACAAGGAATTGACAGCAACCCTTGAGAGTCCCAAGCCGCTGGGTCGGGTCACGGTCAAGGTCCGCTGCGAGGGCGCCTCCCCCTGGACCGTGTTCGTACCCGCTCAAGTCCGCCTGTTTCGCGATGTCGTGACCAGCGCCCGGCCACTGCGCCGCGCCAACATTGTCGAGCCTTTGGATGTGGTCCTGCGCGAACGCGATATCAGCCTCATCGGCCAGGGCTACCTGACCTCCCTGGACCAGGCTATCGGGCAGCGACTGACCCGACCAATGGTCGCCGACCAGGTGATTACCCTGGTGCATATCGAACAGGCCGAGGTCATCCGCAAGGGTGATCAGGTGGTGATTACCGCCCGCAGCGGTACGCTCAGCGTACGCATGCCGGGCGAAGCCCTGTCAAACGGCAGCCTGAGCGAACAGATCCGGGTGAAAAACCTCAATTCCCAGCGAGTCATCAAGGCGCAGGTCATGGCGCCGGGGCAGGTGGAAGTGTCCATGTAAGGCTCCCTGCTCATCGGAATGTGGCGCTTGCCCCGGCTGTTCCCTAGACTGTGCTCCATGCAGGGCAAGCGCTGGCGCGCGCGAGGTTCATTGATAAATGGGCCTAAAGTTTTCCAGGGAATGGCCGAAACCATGGCAAGCGTCCAAATTCCCAGAGGTTTTTTATCATGGTCATCGATTTCAGCCGTTTGAACAGCTCCTCGTCACTTACGGGCAGTACACGTACCAGCGCCAGCAAGGAAAACGCCGAAACCGGCAAATCCGCGCCGCTGGAGTCCGCGGCCGAACAGGCCGGTACCGTCAAAAGCGGGGAATCGGTACATCTCAGCGATGAGGCTCAACAGTTGCAGAAGGTCACTGACAAGCTGCGCGATCAACCCGCCGTCGACAACGCCCGCGTGGCCGAGTTGAAAGCAGCGATTGCCGATGGCAGCTATAAAGTCGACAGCAACCGTGTAGCCAGCAAACTGCTCAACTTCGAAGCCCAGCGCTAGGCCACCGCCGGCGCCAGGCTTTTGGACGCTTAAAACCCAAGGCCAGCCATGCACGACACTAATCTACTGCAACTGATCACCGACGACTTTGCTCCAGCGCAACACCTGCTGGAATTACTGCAGACCGAATCCCTCGCATTGCATGGCCGCGACATGCCATTGCTCGAGGACATCCTGGCGCAGAAACAGGCATTGGTCGTGTTGCTCGAACAGCATGGCCGCAAGCGCAGTGAAATTCTCGCCAGCCTCAACCTGCCGACCAACCGTGGCGGTCTTGAGCAACTGGCCAGCCAGTCGAGCATTGGCGACCAGTTGCTGGCGCAAAGTGACGTGCTGACCGATCTCCTGGCCCAGTGCCAGGCCATCAACGCCAACAACGGCCAGTCGATCCTCACCCAGCAGGCCGCTACAGCCACCCAGCTGAAAATCCTCACCGGCGGTGAAACCCCGGCGCTTTACGATGCCAGCGGAACATTCTCCAGGCTTGCCAAGCCACGCCCGCTCAGTCAGGCATGAACCGGTCAATGCCCCCGCTCTATCAAGACGCGCAACATACTGGCAAACTGCTAGCCTGCCGTAGTCAAATTTTGTCTGGAGATTGATTAACCGTGTCCAATGCCTTATCCGTGGATGATGCTCCGCAGCCACCCAAGGTGCTCTCCACGCCCTTGGAAATCTCCAGCAACCTGCGCCAGCTGCTCGAAAGCCATGACCCGCTGATCATTACGTTCCACGAGCGCAGCCAGCGTTTCCAGAGTTACCTGGTGGACCTGGACCGTGACAGCAATATGATTGCCCTGGACGAAATGATCCCCCGTGATGGCGAGCGTTACCTGATGGCGGGCGAACCGTTCAGGGTCGAAGGCTTCCACGAAGGCGTACGCATTGCCTGGGAAAGCAACGGCCGATTGACCATCGATGAATCCGGTGGCAGCCGCTGCTATCGCGGCGCCCTTCCCGATGAAGTGGTGTACCACCAGCGCCGCAATGCATTCCGTGCAGCACTGAAGCTGGCACAACTGGTCAACGTCAACCTCGATGGCGAAAAGCTCAAGGCTCCGATCAGCGGCAAGCTGCTGGATATTTCCGCTACCGGCTGCAAATTGCGTTTCGACGGCGACATCACTGGCAGCCTGCAACTGGGTCAGGTTTACGACCGCTTCAGCGCCGAACTGCCCTTTGGCAAGATGACCGCGCCGGTCGAGTTGCGTTATCTGCACTTCGAAGAAAAGATCTCCACCACCTTCGCCGGCATTCGCTTCCACAACATGAGCGGGCTGGTGCAGCGTCAGGTCGAACGCTTCGTCTACCAGTTGCAACGCGAAGCGCGTCGCTTCGACAAAGACGATCTCTGATAGAGCGTCAACAAAAAACGGGCAGTCCCTGGCGGTGACTGCCCGTTTTTTTATGCACTGAATTTAAGGCCTGGCCTCGGTAAAGCTTTGCTCGCGGCCCGAGTCAGGGTCTTGCGGCGGTTGATCGTCTTCAGGTTCGGCTGACGGCTCCGGATTCACCGGATTGCACATCTGCTCCTGCACCACCTGCTCATCGACCCGCGGGTCGAGGCAGGCCACCAGTGGCGAACTCGTCATATTGTCCGGCATGGCCACGTGATGCAGCGGTGCGTCGTCGACCTGATGCAGGTTGGTCACCGCTTTCGGGCGAATCCGCCATACCAGCACCAACGCAAAGAAACTGAAGAAGGCATAGAGCATCTGGCTGCCGAACAACTTCATCAGCACGCCTGCCACCAGCGGCCCGATACTCGCGCCAACGCCGTAGGTCACCAGCAACATTGCCGTCAGGGACACCCGGCGATCGCCTTCGACATGGTCATTGGAAAACGCCACCGCCAACGGATACAGGCAGAACTGCACCAACGAACAGACAAAACCGGCGATAAACAGAACCTCCAACGGCACCTGCGGCATGATCGCCAGCGGCAGTGCGGCCAGGGCCAGGCTGAATGCGAAACTGCGGATCAACACGGCCCGATCGTAACGGTCGGACAACCAGCCCAACGGCCACTGCACCAGCAGCCCGGCAAAAATACAGCTACCCATGAACAGACCGACCAGCTCCGTGGACAAACCTTGCTGCGAAGCATACAGCGGCGCCAGACCATAGAACGAACCGACGATCAGCCCTGCCCCCAGCACCGTACTCAATGACTGCGGCACACGCTTGATAAAGAACCGTGGCTCCATGGGCGCCGGATGCAAGGGTGCAGGGTGGATCCGCCGGGTCAGGGCCACGGGCACCAGGCACAGGGCGAAACACAGGGCAACCAGCATCAGCAGCTCCAGCCCCAGCGCCGGGTGCATGACCAGAATCAGCTGCCCCATCACCAGGCCCAGGTAAGAGGCGATCATGTAACCGCTGAACACCAACCCGCGCTGCTTGGCCTCGGCCTGTTCGTTCAACCAGCTCTCGATCACCATGTACTGGCACATCATGCCAAGGCCGACGATCACCCGCAGGAACAGCCAGGCCGGCAGCCAATCGATCAGGCCATGGCCCAAAACCGCCGCACCGACGATTCCGGCACAGGCCGAGTAGGCCCGGATATGCCCGACCCGGGCAATCAACCGGTGACCGATCTTGCCCCCCAGCACCAGGCCGAAGTAGTTGGCGGCCATCAACGCACCGACCCACAGGCTGTCGACATGGTCGGCCGCCAGGCGCAGGCCCAGGTAAGTACTCAGCAGGCCCGAGCCGATCAACATCATCAGCGAAGCGAAATACAGTGCTCGAAAGGATTTCCAGATTTGGCGCATCGGCGTTCCGCGCGGCTCCTTGCAGTGAGAATCGGCTATCGCTAAACGATAGCCGGATGTCGACGGATCGTCAGGCCTGGGCTGCTAAAACACGCCGTTCCCAGGGAGTAATTTCATCATGAAAACTGCTCAGTTCCAGAGTCTTCGAAGCGATGTAGCCTTCGATGAATTCCGCACCGAACAGTTCCTTGGCCAACTGGCTACGTTTCAGACGCTCCAGTGCCGCATGCAAGGTACAGGGCAACGAAAGATTGTCCGGCACTTCGAACTCACCCTGGATCGGCGCACTCGGCTCCAACGCGTTCTCGATGCCATGCAACCCCGCCGCCAGGCTTGCGGCAATCGCCAGGTATGGATTGGCATCGGCCCCCGGCAAGCGGTTCTCAACCCGACGGGCCACCGGCAAACTGGCCGGTATGCGCAAGCCGGCCGCCCGGTTGTCATAGGACCAACAGGCATTATTCGGTGAGGCGTAAGGGTGGCACAAGCGCTGATAGGAGTTCACGTTCGGCGCAAACAACGCAGTGAAGTCGGCCATGCACACTTGCTGGCCGGCAATGAAGTGACGGAAGGTTGCCGTCTCCTGCCCCGCCTTATCACTGAACACGTTTTGCCCCGAATCGATCTCGACGACACTCTGGTGAATATGCATCGAACTGCCTGGCGTATGCGCCAGCGGCTTGGCCATGCACACCACGCTCAGGCCGTGCTTGAGGGCAACTTCCTTGAGCAAGTGCTTGAACAGCAACGTCTGGTCGGCCAGCAGCAATGGATCGCCATGCAGCAGATTGATTTCGAACTGGCTGATGCCCATTTCGTGCATGAACGTATCGCGGGGCAGCCCCAACGCAGCCATGCACTCGTAGACTTCATTGAAGAAGGGTCGCAGCCCATTGTTGGAACTGACACTGAACGCCGACTGACCATTCTCGCGACGACCATCCAGCCCGAGCGGTGGCTGGAACGACTGAGTCGGGTCGGTATTGGGTGCAAAAACGAAGAACTCAAGCTCGGTCGCCACCACGGGCGCCAGGCCGCGGGCTGCATAACGGGCAATCACGGCCTTGAGCTGACCACGGGTCGACAGGCTGGAGCTGGTGGTGGTGCCCAGTTCATTCGCGTCGCAAATGGCGAAAGCGCGCGGCGGATTGCTCCAGGGCAGGCGGTGGATTTGTGCCGGGTCCGGAATCAGCGCCAGGTCGCCATCATCGCTGCCGTAAAACCGCGCCGGCGGGTATCCGCCCATGATGCATTGCAGCAGCACGCCCCGCGCCATCTGCAAACGTCGACCGTCGAGAAACCCCTCGCTGGTCATCACTTTGCCCCGTGGAACGCCGTTCAAATCCGGCGTGACACACTCAACTTCATCGATGCCCGTCAATCGCTGCGCGAGTGAACTCAGGCCAACGGTCGTCATGACGCAATCCTTGTTATTGTGCGAGCCGCGAACGGCGACCGTACAAAATAGGCTCCGCGTGTTCGGAATTTCAAGCAGCGTCGATAAATATGCTGCCAGTCAGGGCAGGTAAAGGCGGAACACCCCACCGCCCAACGGACCACCATTGCCGATTTCGGTGCGTCCGCCGACGCCGTTGCGCTGATGCAACGCGGCAATTCGTCCGGCAAAGTACAGGCCCAACCCGGTACTTCCGGTGCTTTGATTGATGCCCTGCACGTAATCGGCCTGGCGCTCGATCATCTGCGCCGGATACCCCTGGCCATCGTCATTGATGGTCAATACAAGTTGCCCCGCTTCATCGCTGACGCTGATCAAAACGGCATGCCGTGCAAAGCGGATGGCATTGTTGATGCAGTTGGCCAATACCGACGCGATCAACTCACGATCGAAGAAACCCAACGGGCTCAGCGGGTCCACTTCATAGGTAGCCATGATGCCGCGGCTGGCGAACACTTCCTGATGGCAAGCCAGTTGCGCTTCGATGAAGTCGTCCAGTTCATGGTAGGCCGGCTGCAACGGCATCTGGTTGACGCCGAGCTTGTACAGCCCCAGCAACTGCACCAGCATGCCGTTGAGGTGGGCGAACTCGAAGTCGATCACGCCCTGCTCCGGTGTCTGTTGCGCCGCCTGCGGCAATCGCGCCAGCCACTGGCTGTGGGCCTGCATCAGCATGGCCAGCGAGTTCTTCATGTCGTGCACGGTAGAGGCAATCACCGTGGAGAAATCCAGTGCCTGTTGGTTGTCGTTCATTGGCCAAACGCCTTGCTTTTCAGCTTCTGGTAACGCGGATAACGCGCGTCGGAGTCGGGCATCAGGCCGACCATTTTCAGGCAGCTCCGACATTCTTCCAGCTCCGCTGAAGGAACGCCGGTATCGGTGCCGTGCAACAACGACTGCGCCAGGTTCAGGGCGATACTGATGTTCTTCGGCTGCATCGCCAGGGCTTTGCGGAACACCGCTCGCGCCTCCACCAGATTGCCGGTCTTGTACACGCGCACGCCCTGACGGTTGAGTTCAGCGGCGGCGTTGCCGGAGTTGAGGATGCTCGGGTCGTCAGTCTGCTTGGCGATGTCCTTCATCACCACCGGATCGTCGCCGTAGATTTCCACGCAGTTTTTCAGCATCGCGGTACCGGCCTCGGTCTGCCCGAGCATTTTCAGCTGTTTGGCTACCAGCAACGCCGCTTCGGCACTCATGAATTGCTCCATGCCATCCAGACGCAACAAGGCCTGCTCGGTGAGCTTGTCAGCCGTCTCGGCATCGTTGAGCAACAGACTGGTGGCCTTCATCAGGCGTGCGCGGATTTGCAGGCCCGGATCGGAAGGGTTTTCCTTGGCCACGGCGCTCAATGTGGTATTGATTTCCAGGCGGGTCCGCGTGTCCAGGCCTCTTTCGCTGCCCTTGCTGATCAAGGCGTGGGCCAGGCCGAGGTTGCTCTCGGCATCCTTGAACCGCGACTGCGCACCCTGGCTCACAGCCTGGCGATAGGCCTTGGCCGCCGTGTCGAAATCCTCGTTGGTCATCGCCAGCTTGCCCAGCAACGCCTGGCGGCGAACCGCCAGCGGCGACAGGCGAATCGCTTCCTCCAGAACACGCTGTGCACCCTTGGTATCGCCTTCGGCGACCAGCACGTCCGCCATGCCGTCATACAGCGACGGCATCATCGGGAAGACTTTCAGGGCTTTTTCGTAAATGCCTTTGGCCTGCGCGACCTGACCGCGCTTGAACAGCAACTTGCCCAACCCGGCAAACGCCCATGGCAATGGGCGGTCAGCAATAATGCCGTCGTACAGGCGCTCCAGCGCTTCGTTCTGATTGAGGTCGCGCAGGGCATCGGCGCGATAGCGCAGGCACAGTGGCGAATAGCGGATGTCTTGCTTGCACAGGGCGATGCAGGCGTTGAGCACTTCCATCGGCTTGCCGCGGTCGAGGGCCTGCAGGATCGGCTTGAGCAGGGTCTTGCGCTGCTCCAGGCGCTCCAGGCGCTGGGCCAGGCTGGAACGGTTGAACGGCTTGGTCAGGTAGGCATCAGGCTCGTGCTCCAGCGCACTGAGCACCATGGCCTGGCTGGTTTCGGCGGTGACCATGACGAACACCGCTTCATGGCTGATCAGCTTTTCTTCCATCAGGTCTTCGAGCACCTGCTGGCCGTTCTTCTTGCCGTCGCCCAGATGAAAGTCCTGCAGGATGAAATCGTAGGCCTTCTGCGAGCACATTTTCAGCGCCTGCTCGCCGGTATCGGCAGTGTCCACTTCCTTGACGCCCAGTTCGCGCAGCATCGACCTGACCGAACTGCGGAAGTCCGAGAAATCATCGACGATCAGAAAACGCTTTTGGTGATACGACAGCATCGAAGATTTCCAGGCAATTTAAGAAGAAGAACCCAAAGGCAAATACACGGACGGACTCAACTTCGCAGCCCTTGTTTTGGCGCGCAGATGATAACGGGTGGCACTAGGCTATCAAACACCTTCTCATAGACAATGAGCCCCCCATGCCGACCGAAAGAGACGAACAAGTCCCTGACTGCCCGGGTTATCGGCCAGCAACAGCGTTCCCTTGAGAACCTTCCCCGACGCTCATTCTGAATATGCGAAGCCCTTACTGAAAACGACACCTCACGCACAAAAAAAATGCTGATACGTGAACACCAGCAATACATGAACATCAGCAAATTCCGGTGGCTGGCCAGGCAGAATTAGCCGACAAATTGACTAAGTCGATATTGGTGTTCCTAAGTGCACGCCATTCGTCGATTAATTGACGATTTTGATCAGAATCAGACGTTCGTCGCAGGCCCACGGTGGCGAGTCTAATACCTTGATTTTCGAGGGTTACCCCCCCTCTTTGAGAACATCGCCCAGGCCTGCCCGTACCGGGTTGTATCGAGGACTGACGGACGGGCAGGCTGGCAGCGCTCCGGGCTGACCTAGACTCCGTTGAGAGGCGCGCGGGAGTCCATCATCATGTGCAATCCATTGAACATTGTTCGTATTTATTTCCTCTCTCGGGCTTTACCTGCCCTTTGGAAACGTTCGCCCCTCTTGCCGATGCTGTTGACGGAAATGGCCCCATGGCCCGTGGTTGCCAATGACTGGACAAGCACCATCACGGCCTCCCGGCGTTCAAATCTGTCCTTCAATCGCGGCGACTCAGCGAGCAAGTGGCTGACCCGGGAAGGCCTGCGAGTGGAGGCCATCGTTGGTTTTTCAAGGAGGTCAGGAAGATGATCACTGACCAGGAAAAGCCAATAGGCGTGATGTTGATCGATTGTCGTCCCCTCGTACTCAAGGGCCTTCACGACTTGATTGATGCCAGAAAGCCCCGGATGGAAGTGACAGGCCAGGCCACCACTTATACCCATGCACTGAATCTTGCCGATCAGCTGCGGCCCAATGTCATTTTTTTCAGTTTCTTTCCGGATGCGCTGAATCCACTGGATGTCGTCGCGGGACTCACCCGTATCGCCGACATGAAAGTGCTGCTGCTCAAGGGCCTGTACGAAGCCGTCCCCGCCGCCCAGGCGATAGAAGCTGGCGCTCACGGCATCGTGCTGGCGGAAGACCCGACAGAATCGATTATCCAGGCCATCCTCAAGGTCCACCATAACGACATCGCAATGGATAGAGCCTGGGCTGGCGGCCTTCGCGGCTATGCCGCGACCGAGCATATCCCCTTGAAATGCAATCGAGAGCAGGCGAAACAGGCGCGGTTGACCCTGCGCGAGAGAGAACTGATTCGCGCCATCGTGGGCGAACCGTCCGCCAAATATGTGAGCATCGCCGGACGCCTGGGGATCAGCGAGCACACCGTGCACAACCACCTCAGCAACATCTATCAAAAGCTTGATCTCATCAACCGCATCGACTTGCTGATGTATGCGCTCAAACACGGGCTCACCCACAACGAAGCACCGCCCTCCACCTGGGTGGAACTGGAATGAATTTCAAGTCGATACAAGACGGTCTGCCCCTCACTTTCAGGGAGTAGGCCGTTACCCTGTCGCCATCCTTGACGGCGACCTGGAACAGGGTGCCCCCGCAATGCCGATGTCGCTCTCGATACATCCTGCCGCATTGACCTGTATCTCCCCCGCCGCGCTCCTCAAGCCTTGTGCTGCTCGATAGTTCACCGCGGCTGCGATCACGCGAATCTCGCATTGGAACTGCAGAAAAATGCGAGGGTGGTTTCCTGGGCCACCCTCACATCCTTTCACACGCGCAATACCTCAGGCGCTGCCAAAAAAGATGTCGGTATTCTGAACATCGACCCCGACCAAGGTGATGGTCGTTGTTTGTCCGCCAGTCTCGGCAACCGTCACGACGCTGTCCGCGCCAGTGTTGTTGATCGATTGGACAACGGCGTTCGGGTCGCCGTTGAGCACCAGCTTGTCTTGCACGCCCGCCCCCACATCGAAGCCGGTGACCTGGTAGCGGTTCTGATTGACTGACAAATCGACGTTGAAGGCATCTCGCTCACCGCCGGTGCCAACCAGCGTGAAGTCGAAGAGTGCATTGCCCGGGTCGTTGGCGAACAGGTTGGCGTCAAACGTACTTGTCGCCGAGTCCCCATCCTTGTCCGTCAGCGTCGCGCTGAATGCCAGCTGGACATCGCTGGCCAGGCTCTCACTCTGCTGAATGAACTGGATCACCGGGATCTTGACATCGCCCCGGCCCATCGTCAGCTGAACAGCGTCGATCAGTTGCGTACCCTCCTTCGCAATGAGGAAGGACACCTGCCCGCCAGCTTCCGGAGTCAGGGTGTTCACCTCGACGAGGTTCGAATGCGTGCCATCCGCATAGTAGATCCTGTAGTACAGGTCTTCGGTCGCCGTGTTGTAACCCGCCACGGAGTTGTCGATAAAGACCTTCATGCCCGTCAGCAGGCTCTCTGGGTTGATGACAAAACTTTCATCGGCGGCGCTGATTGCCGCCAGGTTATCTCCCTGGAAAACGTTATTGCCGACGCCGATGCCGGCCGTGCTGACGAACATGGACGCCGGGTCGATGTACGACGGCAGCGGGTTGGTTTGTAGCGCGGCTTCGGTGGGGTCGGGTGCTCCGAGCCCGATGCCAGTCAGGATGTCCGCAGTCGACGCCAGCGCCTTCGCGGAAAAGAACACGATCTCCTCGGACGCCGAAGGAATAGTCGGGTCATTCGTCTGAGGGATCAACAATGTGTGCACCGAATCCGGACCGCCGGGATCGAGCGAGCCGTTGGCACTGCTGTGCACGATCGTCGAACTGAAGCCCTGCACCAGATCCAGTGCATAGCGGCCATCGGCATAGGCACTCAGCGTATAGTCGACGGTGGTATTCGCCGTTGCGGCGTTGTTGTCGAAATCACCGGTCAAGGTTCCTGCGAATTGGTACGCACCATTGGCATCCGGTGATGACGCCAGCTCGTGGAGCGTGCCGGTCCCGGTCGTGGTCGTGTTGTCTGGCCTGATGAGAGTGAACTGGTCATTGACCAGCGAGATATCCAGACCGGCCGCACCCAGCCCGTCGGCTCCCGCCGCCATATTCCAGAACCCGGATTGCGCAAGGACGCTACCGGTCCCGATCAGGTTGCCGAAACTGAGCGCCGGCCCGTCGTCCTTGAACACCAGGTTCTGCCCGATGTTCAGGGTCGCCTGGGCGCTGTCGCCGTCCCCGTCGGTCTTGATCGCCGTCAGCGTTACCAGGTTGTCCGAGGTCAGAGTCGTCGAATCATCCGGATTGGTGGCGTTGGCATGCACCACCGCCCGGCTCTGGTCGAGTGTGACGCTGCCGTTGGCGGCCACGCTGACCGTGAACACCAGCAGGTTGCCCGTGGCCGTGCGGCCTTCGACCACGGAGCCATTGAGCGACAGGTTCACCGCGTCGCCCGAGGCCGTGTCCGTCAATCCGGAAGCCCCCGCCCCCACGCCCAGCGCATAGGTCAGCGCCCCCGCTCCATCGGCGCCAAACGCCGAGTTGAAGTTGGCGGCAAAGCTCTGGGTATCGTTGGTGGTCAGTACCGTCTCGTCCACGGTCAGCGTCGGTTCCACGCCGGTGGTGCTGATGCTTGGTCCGTCGTCCTTGAACACCAGGTTCTGCCCGATGTTCAGCGTCGCCTGGGCGCTGTCGCCGTCCTTGTCGGTCATGGTCGCGGTCAGCGTCACCAGGTTGTCCGTGGTCAGAGTTGTCGAGTCATCCGGATTGCTGGCGTTGGCATGTACCACGGCGCGGCTCTGGTCCAGCGTGACGCTGCCATTGGCAGCCACGCTGACCGTGAACACCAGCAGGCTACTGAGGGCCGTGCGGCCTTCCACCACTGCACCGTTGAGCGACAGGTTCACCGCCTCACCCGAAGCCGTGTCGGTCAGCCCGGAGGCCCCCGCCACCACGCCCAGCGCATAGGTCAGGGTGCCGGCCCCATCGGCGCCAAACGCCGGATTGAAGTTGGCGGCAAAACTCTGGGTATCGTTGGTCGCCAGTAGCGTCTCGTCCACTGTCAGCGTCGGCTCCACCCCAATGGTAGTGATGCTCGGTCCGTCGTCCTTGAACACCAGGTTCTGCCCGATGTTCAGCGTTGCCTGGGCGCTGTCGCCATCCCCGTCGGTCATGGTCGCCGTCAGTGTCACCAGATTGTCCGAGGTCAGAGTCGTCGAATCATCCGGATTGCTGGCGTTGGCATGCACCACGGCGCGGCTCTGGTCGAGCGTGACACTGCCGTTGGCCGCCACGCTGACCGTGAACACCAGCAGGTTGTCTGTGGCCGTGCGGCCTTCGACCACTGTGCCGTTGAGCGACAGGTTCACCGCGTCGCCCGTGGCCGTGTCGATCAGCCCGGAGGCTCCGGCCACCACGCCCAGCGCATAGGTCAGCGTGCCGGCCCCATCAGCGCCAAACGCCGAATTGAAGTTGGCGGCAAAGCTCTGGGTATCGTTGGCGGTCAGTAGCGTTTCGTCCACGGTCAGCGTCGGCTCCGTGCCGGTGGTGCTGATGCTCGGACCGTCGTCCTTGAACACCAGGTTCTGCCCGATATTGAGGGTCGCCTGGGCGCTGTCGCCGTCCTTGTCGGTCATGGTCGCGGTCAGCGTCACCAGGTTGTCCGAGGTCAGAGTTGTCGAGTCATCCGGATTGCTGGCGTTGGCATGCACCACCGCCCGGCTCTGGTCCAGCGTGACGCTGCCATTGGCAACGACGCTGACCGTGAACACCAGCAGGTTGTCCGTGGCCGTGCGGCCTTCCACCACAGTGCCGTTGAGCGACAGGTTCACCACGTCGCCCGTGGCCGTGTCGATCAGCCCGGAGGCCCCCGCCACCATGCCCAGTGCGTAGGTCAGGGTGCCGGCTCCATCGGCGCCAAACGCCGGATTGAAGTTGGCGGCAAAGCTCTGGGTATCGTTGGTGGTCAGTAGCGTTTCGTCCACGGTCAGCGTCGGCTCCGTGCCGGTGCTGCTGATGCTTGGTCCGTCGTCCTTGAACACCAGGTTCTGCCCGATGTTCAGCGTCGCCTGGGCGCTGTCGCCGTCTTTGTCGGTCATGGTCGCCGTCAGCGTCACCAGGTTGTCCAAGGTCAAACTCGTCAAATCATCCGGATTGCTGGCGTTGGCATGTACCACGGCGCGGCTCTGGTCCAGCGTGACGCTGCCATTGGCCGCCACGCTGACGGTGAACACCAGCAGGTTGCCCGTGGCCGTGCGGCCTTCGACCACTGCGCCATTGAGCGACAGGTTCACCGCCTGGCCCGTCTCCGTGTCAGTCAACCCGGAGGCTCCGGCTACCACGCCCAGCGTATAGGTCAGCGTGCCGGCACCATCGGCGCCAAACGCCGGATTGAAGTTGGCGGCAAAGCTCTGGGTATCATTGGTGGTCAGTAGCGTTTCGTCCACGGTCAGCGTCGGCTCCGTGCCAGTGGTGCTGATGCTTGGTCCGTCGTCCTTGAACACCAGGTTCTGCCCGATGTTCAGCGTCGCCTGGGCGCTGTCGCCGTCTTTGTCGGTCATGGTCGCCGTCAGCGTCACCAGATTGTCCGAGGTCAAACTCGTCGAATCATCCGGATTGCTGGCGTTGGCATGCACCACCGCCCGGACCTGATCCAGCGTGACGCTGCCATTGGCGGCCACGCTAACCGTGAACACCAGCAGGTTGGTGAGGGCCGTATGCCCCTCCACCACCGTGCCGTTGAGCGACAGGTTCACCGCCTCGCCCGTGGCCGTGTCGGTCAGCCCGGAGGCTCCGGCCACCACGCCCAGCGCATAGGTCAGGGTGCCGGCACCATCGGCGCCAAACGCCGGATTGAAGTTGGCGGCAAAGCTCTGGCTGGCGTCGGTCGCCAATAGCGTCTCATCCACGGTCAGCGTCGGTTCCACCCCGGTGCTGCTGATGCTTGGCCCATCGTCCTTGAACACCAGGTTCTGCCCGATGTTCAGCGTCGCCTGGGCGCTGTCGCCGTCCCTGTCGGTCTTGGTTGCGGTCAGTGTCACCAGGTTGTCCGAGGTCAGGCTCGTCGAGTCATCAGGATTGGCTGTGTTGGCATGCACCACGGCACGGCTCTGGTCGAGCGTGACGCTGCCATTGGCCGCCACGCTGACCGTGAACACCAGCAGATTGCCCGTGGCCGTGCGGCCTTCGACCACGGCGCCATTGAGCGACAGGTTCACCGCGTCGCCCGTGGCCGTGTCGATCAGCCCGGAGGCTCCGGCCACCACGTTCAGCGCATAGGTCAACGTACCCGCACCATCAACGCCAAACGCCGAGTTGAAGTTGGCGGCAAAGCTCTGGGTGGCGTTGGTCGCCAGTACTGTCTCGTCCACCGTCAGCGTTGGCTCCACACCCGTGGTGCTGATGCTTGGCCCGTCGTCGTCGAAGATGATCTTGGAGCCGATTTCGGTTTTTGTAATAGAGGCCTGGACCAACTTGAAGCCACCGATATCAAAATCGGCGTGGTCAGTACCCTTGGCGTCGACGGCCGCCCCGTTCTCGACGAGTACGCGGTTGTGATCCGACGTTGTGGTGTATTGAATCTGGTAGCCGGCCAAAACGCCGGTGATGGTTGCAACCCCGCCAACAGTACTGATGACAATGCTCGGGCTATTCACCGATCCGTCTGAGTTCTCGAGCACCTGCCCGGTGCTTTTGTTGATGACGCGAATATTGGTGATTGCAACCGACGTATCACCCGCATATCCGTTGATGAAATTCACGCCAGGCTCAGCAGCGGTGCTGAATGCGCTGACTCTTACCATGGCACTCTTGCCGCCTTGCAACTGCACGACGTCGAAACTGGCCGATTTAGCATTGAACACGTTGGTAAAGTCGACGTTGGATTCAACATCGGCTTCGTTCTGATCCAGATTGGGAATGGTCACATTCTGCCTGGCACCCGTGACGAACGAAAAACGGATACCCTCCTGTTCCGTAATCATCTGATTGTTGGTGCCGAAGGTGGTGGGGCCACCCGCCTGGCTGGTATTGATCGTGTCGCCAGTCGTGATATTGGCGCCGCTTGACTGGTCTGCAGGGTTCTTGCCGGTGGCGATGATGGTGGGGTCCGTGATCCGCAATACACCACCGTCGTTGACAACGGTCGGGGTCGCCGTCGTAAACATCAGAAAGAGGTTCTGACCCGAGGGCGCATTGGCCAGACTGAACTCCAGGTCCTGGCTGGCTCCGATGAAAACCTTATTCAGCAGATTGAGCGAATCATCGGCGTTCGTAGCATCTGTATGCCGGAGCGGTTGGTACTCCACGGTCCAGATCTTGCCGCCCGTGACCGGCGATCCGGTTTCTTCTATAAAGGCTGCGAACACGATCGCGCCGCTTGCGCTCCCGGCTCGGCCCAGAACGATGTTGTTGTTCGTATCCGTATAGAGAAGGATGCTGGTGCCGTCGAGGGTAAACAGCCCGCTGACCACGCCATTGAGCGGTACTCCAGTGCTGCCCACGAAGCTGACATCGGTAATGCTTGCTCCGGGTGCAGAGGTGATGGTGAACGCATTGCTGCCCGTGTTGCCCACGGCACCGGTATAGCCGCTCAAGGCCGCCCCCGTTGCGGTGCCTGCCCCAAGCCCGGTCAAACGGTTAGCGAAGGTCGTGGGCAGGGACGCCACCAGAATGTCGTTGTCGTCAGCGTCTCCCACAGGGCCTGGAGTGGCTGTGCCGTTCTGCAACCCGGCCGTTTCGTCCAGCGTAACGTCCTCGCCGGTCGCCACGACGCTCAAAACACTGTCCGTAAACGACATTGTCGCCACGGCGTCGTCACCGGTGCCGACCACACCGTCGGCGCCGGCAGAGCTCGCGGTGAGCAGAAACGTCGCGCCTGCCGAGTCGTCGGGATTCACGTACCACGAGGTGGTGACGCTGCCGTTGACCTGGCCGTCGAGATCGCCGGCACCGCCGTCGGTCACGGACCAGGGCTCGTGCCCCGCGCCCATATTGGTATTGAGTACGTCGTCGGACGTACCCCACACACCATCCGCGCCGGCACCGACGGCGTGGTCCACTTCGAGCGTCACGGTGCTGCCGGCGGCGAAACCGCTGGCCGTGATGATGGCGGTGCTGCCGGGTGCGTAGTCTTTAAGGTCGGTGGTGACGGTCGGAATGTAGGTAAAAGTCCAGTCGTGGTTGACGGGTGAAGGATGGTCACCGACGTTATTGGCCAGGTCATTCGTTGGCGATGAGGTTTTCTTGCGCATAGTCATGACTTTCTCCTGAKCGGGTCCAGTCATCGGGGGTCGACCTTGGACCATTTTCTGATCTATTGGTCACAACTATGAACAAGCACCGGAGGATGCACATCGGCCGATACTCCCAGGCGGGATGGGAGTTTCAGACTACTTGGGAGGGGAGAAGGAAAGTCGCGAAGGTAGGGTTGATGGATTCGTTAAATCCCGGGCGCAAGAATTTGTCGAACTTTATCTACAGGTCGTGAAAATGAAGCGTTGAAACAGGGGGGAGCTGCGAAATATGGTGTCCCAGGGCAGGTTCGAACTGCCAGCCTTCCCCTTAGGAGGGGGATGCTCTATCCAATTGAGCTACTGGGACACAAGTCGGCCGCGAAGAAACGCGGCGCGATGGACGGCGTGCATGTTAACGGCCGGGCCGGCTTTTGTCATGTCGTCCGTTGGGCTTTTTAAGTGTAGGCAGACGCCTCGGCCAGGCGCGGACTTGTTTACCCTGCAAATTGCATTACTGCAAAAAGCCATCATTGCAAAATGCAAGACCCGGTGTTCGCAAAAATATCCTAATTCTTTGTTTTTAAAGAATTTAATTGTCGATAGACTCTGGCATGCGAGCTGCTTCAGCTGTTCTCACAGAACAACGGAGGCCGCCTCATGAACAGCGCCCTTTTACTCTCGAGTGCAATCGCTCTGACGGTTTTGCCGGGTTTTCATTTTACCCACGAGAGCGGTGCTACGCAGATTGCCCAGCGAATGCCACATTACCTTCAACTGCAGAAAGCGCCGCAGTTGGCCGTGATGAGCAGCCAGCACGGCTTTGTCAGTCAGGAAGTCAGCCAGGAAACCATTCTGGTACCGGCTCCGTCTGCCGAGCGCTTGGTATTTTGAATGACCCTCACCAGGAGCACAGCATGTCCAAATCAGCCGTGAGCTTTTTTATCCTCGCCTTGTTGAGCGGCATTTTTCATCTGTCATTGACCCAGGACATGGTCGTCACCCTCCCCCTGATTGCCTGTGGTGTATTCAGCGCTCTGTTCGTGCTCGCACTGATTGCCGGACGCAAGATCAAGTTTGATCCGGTCCTGCGTTAATCCAGGTATGGCAGATCCGGCGCAAAGGCCTGCCATCCATCCTGAATTCACCCCCTCCATACGACTCGCCCTAGTAAATCGGCCATTTGCCACTATCCTGTAAAGGCAAGGAGCAGTGATCGAGTCCGCCTTTGCGACCCGTCAGAAATCTTTCGTCGGGTGCAGGCGCGCTGAACGATACGGTCCGGTCGAACTTTTCAAACTAATTCGCATTTCTGATAATTGGTGCTGGCAGAACGCCTTTATACAGTTCAATATTTGTCACAGAATTGACGCCAAGGATCTGGCTTGCTTGAGGCATGATGCGCGCCTCTATCAATTCAGGTTGAACATTTGGTCAGAGCGCTTGTCCTACCAGACATCCTGCGGCCAATCCCGAAAACCGCTCCCCTGAACTAACCGGTTAAATATATGCGCCCATTGAAACAGGCAATTTATTCCAGCCGTACGGCTGACAAGTTCGTCGTACGTCTGCCAGACGGAATGCGTGAACGCATTGCCGAGGTGGCTCGCAATCATCATCGCAGCATGAACTCCGAAATCATTGCGCGCCTTGAGCAAAGTCTTATTCAGGAAGGTGCACTGGGAGAAGAGCTGAGCATGCGCCTGGACAGCCCGGAGCTTTCCTTGCACGAACGGGAGCTGCTGCAGCGCTTCCGCCAACTCTCCCACCGCCAGCAGAACGCCCTGGTTTCACTGATCGCTCATGATGCTGAATTGGCCGCTGACGCGTCCTGATTCCGCCAGAAAGCTCAAGCCAGCCTGATCGCTGGCTTTTTTTTGCCCGAAATCCGGGCACAAAAAACCCGCCTGACGGCGGGTTTTAGTGAAACGGACTTTAGAGCAGGAAGATTGTCGCAAGCCCCAGGAAGATGAAAAAGCCTCCGCTGTCGGTCATGGCCGTAATCATCACACTGGCGCCCATCGCAGGGTCACGCCCCATCTTCGCCAGGGTCATCGGGATCAAGACCCCCATCAACGCCGCCAGCAGCAAGTTGAGCGTCATCGCGGCAGTCATCACCACGCCCAATGACCAACTGCCATAGAGCAGGTAGGCAACCACACCGATCACTCCCCCCCATATCACGCCGTTGATCAACGCGACCGCCAATTCCTTGCGCATCAGGCGCGAGGTATTGCCGGTGCTCACCTGGTCCAGCGCCATGGCCCGAACAATCATGGTGATGGTCTGGTTACCCGAGTTACCACCGATCCCCGCCACGATCGGCATCAACGCCGCAAGCGCCACGAGCTTCTCGATCGACCCTTCAAACAAACCGATGACCCGAGAAGCCACGAACGCGGTAATCAGGTTGATCGCCAGCCAGGCCCAACGGTTACGCAGGGATTTCCAGACCGACGCAAAAATGTCTTCTTCTTCACGCAGACCCGCCATGTTGAGAACTTCGCTTTCGCTCTCTTCACGGATCAGGTCGACCATCTCATCGATGGTCAGACGGCCGATCAGCTTGCCGTTCTTGTCGACCACGGGCGCGGAGATCAAGTCGTAACGCTCGAATGCCTGGGCGGCATCGTAGGCGTCTTCGTCCGGGTGGAAACTCACCGGATCGCTGGCCATCACCTCGGAAACCTGTTTGTCCGGATCGTTGACCAGCAAACGCTTGATCGGCAACACGCCCTTGAGGACGCCGTCGTAGTCGACCACGAACAGCTTGTCGGTATGGCCCGGCAGCTCCTTGAGACGGCGCAGATAACGCAAGACCACTTCGAGGCTGACATCCTCGCGGATGGTCACCATCTCGAAGTCCATCAGCGCACCGACCTGCTCCTCGTCATAGGACAGTGCCGAACGCACGCGCTCGCGTTGTTGCTGGTCGAGGGTCTCCATGAGCTCATGGACGACGTCTCGCGGCAGCTCGGAAGCCAGGTCAGCGAGTTCGTCGGCATCCATGTCCTTGGCGGCTGCCAGGAGCTCGTGATCGTCCATGTCGGCGATCAGGGTTTCACGAACCGAATCGGATACTTCAAGAAGGATGTCGCCGTCGCGATCGGCCTTGACCAGCTGCCAGAGCGTCAGACGATCGTCCAGCGGCAAGGCTTCAAGGATGTAGGCGACGTCGGCGGAGTGCAGGTCATCGAGCTTGCGCTGCAACTCGACGAGGTTCTGCCGGTGGACCAGGTTCTCGACCCGGTCATGATGCGGGCCTTCCTGGCGGTGAGTCAGGTCTTCTACCACTCGCTGGCGCTGCAACAACTCAACCACCTGAGCCAGGCGATCCTGCAAGCTTTCCTGCGTTTTCTTTACTTCAACATCGGACATAGGCGAACTCCACTCCCAGCAGCGGGGCACGCCGGAAGGATCAATCAGTCAATTCATGATTGGTAAAACGGGGTACTGAGTAACTACTGGGTAAGTCCATGGAGGTATTCCACAAGCCCCGGCGGGGCTGACGGGCGCAATGATACACCGCCTGACGGTTTTAAACGTTAAAAAATCTCGTCTGAAACAAGCGCTTGCACAACAAACCTGAGCATCTCCTGATTCATGAAAATGCGACGACGCATTCTGAAAAGAAAACACACCACCCCTCGAAAATTGTAGCCACTACCCTAGGGGGCGTTCTCAATTAGTTTCCCTACCGCGCCGGGTCTGCTGTTGTGCAGGGCAAGGCGCGAGAAGCGCAGTTTGGTCATTCCAAATCAGCTTCGAGCAACACAGCCCTGCACAACAGCAGGCCCGGCCCTTCGGGTTGTGCCTTAAAGCTGGCCAGGCTGCGTTGCAGGC